>JAPKZC010000482.1:0-1609 GCA_026394025.1 Candidatus Solibacter sp. | reverse complement strand
GATCGCCACGTAGCCGGCCTCCTCCAGCTTGGCGAGGTGGCTCGACAGATTCCCCTGCGTGAACCCGCCTTCCCGCTGCAAGTAGAGGAAGTCGGCTTCGCCCACCCCCTCCAGGATCATGACGATCATCAGGCGCGCCGGTTCGTGAATCAGCCGGTCCAGTTCCGCCAGTCCCTGTATGTGCTGGTTCATGCGCCCGCGCCCTTCGGAGCAGGATAGGTTCGCAGATAGCGGACCAGCGTCGGCACTCCGTGCGCCAGCAGCCACACTCCCCCGATCAACAGCGGAAGGAACTGGCGGCTCCTGGGCGGCAACTCCAGGCCAATAGAGAGCAGACCAGCCAGGGCGATAGCCGCTGCGGATTGCCAGGAATACGCGTGCGCATCCCGCCGGTTCCCCGCATACACTCCCAGCGCCACCAACGCCATCACGATTGGTACACTCCAGCGCCCGTCGACAATTAGAATCTCCGTCGCGAAGTTCACCACCCGGCTCGCCACGAAAAAGAAAAAGGCGACGCGCACACGGAATGACGTGACATTCCAGTCAACCGGCGGCGCCGTGCCTAGCGTGACCAGCCGACCGGCCAGCACAGGCTCTGGCTCGCCCGGTGGCCTGACGTATCCGGTTCGCGGATAGGTCAGGCGCGCCTTGAAGTAGTCGAGGATGACGCGGTCCTTCCAGAACAGGAGCAGAAATGGCAGAAACACCGCCGCCATCGCTACATTCAGCCAGGGATTCTTGATATCGAACCCCCACGCCAGGCCGATACTCCCCAAGGCGAGATGCAGGACGCCAAAGAGTATTTCCGGCAATCCATCGACAAACCAGTACGATGCCGCTCGCCGTCCGGCGGAATCTCGCTGTATGGCAATCATGTCTCCCATGCAATCTAGTTTGCAGCAAAAACTAGATTGCCGTCAAGCGAATTCTTCACTCCCCACACCGCCTGCTACGATCAACCTGTAGCCATGGCGCGAAAACGTTCCGCGGACAATCTGGACACGTGGAAGGTTCTGCTCCAACTGGCGCGCCCCTATGGGAATCGATTTGTCCTCATCGCGCTCCTGGCACTCCTGGGAACCGGTGCCGACCTTCTCCAGCCGCTCATATATCGCACAGCGATCAACGACGTCGCCGGGTTGTTCGTGGATCGTGTCGTAGAGAAAGCCGGCCCTCCGGTTGCCCCCACCGAGGCGCAGCCATCCCCTATCCGCGATCAGCAATTGGACCGCCTCGAGAAGACCCAACTGCCCCATCGCCCCGATTATGTCGCGCCGCGCACTCGCAGGCAGGCCCTGAGCACCTTGCTTTGGGCGGTCGCGCTGCTCTTCGCCATCAGCGTGATCGGCTACTTCCTCTCCCTGGCCGCCGACCAGCAGAGTACGGCCGTGGCCTGCGCCATCGAGTCGAACCTCATCCGGGCCACCTTCGGGCACGTATTGCGGCTGCCGCTCTCCTTCTTCAACCGCCGCGCCAGCGGCGGACTGGCCAGGCGCATCGATCAATCCGACCAGGTCGCGCCCATCGTTTCGGCCCTGGCCCGCCAGATCGCCCCGGAAGTGCTGCGCATTGCAGGCATCTGCGCCATCATGCTCACCCAAAGTTG
>JAPKZC010000889.1 GCA_026394025.1 Candidatus Solibacter sp. | reverse complement strand
GTACGACAGTGTCGTTGTATCCGCGGTTTGACCCTCCCAAGTCCCCGGCTTCCCGAATGTTGACTCGTGCCGCACCCAGCGTGTCAATCTCGTCGATGAACACCAAAACCGGCTTGTTCGCCAGCGCCTGTGAAAATACTGCCCGTAGGTTGTTCTCGGTCCCTCCAACCCACATGCTGGTGAGTTGCGATGGGGAAATGTAAAAGTAGTTCAGACCAAGCTCTCCTGCCGTGGCTTCTGCAAGAAACGTCTTGCCGCTTCCTCGTGGGCCGTGAAGCAGAATGCCATTGCGCACCACACCGTATTGTTTGAGCCTTCCCGGGTTCAAGCGGTTCTGTACAATTTCAGTGATCTGCTTCTTCGCGTCGTCACAGCCGCCGACGTCGGCGAAAGAGACCTCTGGGCGGGTTGTCTCTACTCTCGGCGGCTGAGTAGCGAACGCCTTGTGGCCAAAACTGAAACCTGGCAATCGCAATCCGCCCGGCACGATGACTCGCACGGTTGCGATCATCCATACCATTGTCGCGACCAAAATGAGAACACCCGTCTCCTTGTTCTTACTCGTGAATCCGAGCGACTGCATCATCGTCCAGAACGGCGCCCACCGTAGCAGGTGCAGGAATCCCGAATAGACGAAGAACACCAGGATGACGCGGCAGCCTTTTTGTATCCAAGAGGGCGCGGCCAACGCGGGGCCGGCGAGGAGCAGCCAAATGGCGCCGGCCGCGGCGAACAGGGAAGGCCAGCTTCGAAAGAGCCAGTCCATAGAACCTGGCTGTGCACCAGCGGTTGTCGATTCAGGTGAGTAGAGAAGAAAACTCAGGATAAATACCGTCCCGACAGCGATCCATAGGAATCCGCGGAAGTTCAGGGACGACCAAAAGCCTCGGGAGGGCCAGACCGGCATAGACTCTCCTGGGATCTACTTTAATCCCATCGGCCGGTCCACGCAAAACCCGGAATTCCACAACTTGTAAATCGCGATACCAGTCAAGGAACCCCACCCTCACTCTTGCTGTGGCGTCTGCGAGGTCGTTTGCAGCAATGCTTTCTGCTGCTGCTGGTACATCTGACTCAGCACGCTCTTCAACTCCATCAACTCCCGGAGTTCCTGAACACTCGGTAGCGCTGCGTTCGCCAAGCCTACCGCGCCAGGATTGTTCGCCGGTACCGACCGAACAGGAGCGGTCTGCTCACCGCCAGGTTTGGCGAGAACGATATAGAACCGGGTGTTTCCGGGGACTGTGACCACGATGTTCTGGCGGTAGGCGAGTTCCGTAAGTTGCTGATCGCCTGCGAGTGCGACGTTGTTGGCCACTCGCTCACGCAGCAAGACGTTATTCGAGATGGTATCGCTGACACCCAATCCGCTCCGGACGCCGACGGTGGCCGCGGCAATCGTTCCGATGCCGGTTAAGCTCCGAACCAGAAAGCGCTTCCCTGCATTCGTTCCGGTTACCGTGCCCTTCATCGGCTGAAACTCAAGGCTCATCGACCTTCCCTCGATCCTGGCTTCTATCTGGTCCGGCAACTGGATCGAATGGAAGCGAATCCCGACAAATCCGCGATCATTGCTCTGATCGAGTTCTCCGAATGCCTTGCTACCGGCTGGGATCACGATTTTCCCGTCCCGCTCGTAGTTGTACTCAATCGCGGCTACGACCGGAGCCTTGACGGCCGTGCTGACGGGCGTTTCAAGCCGAGCGACGAGACGCGTGCCAGCGGGCAGGGCATTAAACTGAGGATTCCGTTCAAGCACCGCAGGCTGCGACGAACCGCCCGGTAGCGTGGCATCACGAGACCCTGTGGACGCGCGCACAAATACCAACGACGCCTTGTCGAGCTTATCCTGCTTTGGAAGCGGCGCAGGCCGGGCCGGGGCCGGATTCGGCACGGTGGGCTGCGGTTCCGCCGGGAAATCAATCCGGTTCAGTGCGTAATCATTGGTTGCCGGCCTGGGCGTGGAGGGAGCCGGAGTTGCAACTGGTGGCCCGAACGATGGACTGGCATTACCGAGCGCGCTACGCCGTGCTGTGTTGTGGACGTCCTCGGCGGTCACTCCGCTCGGCGCATCGTTCGGATTGCGCGTATCGGCGTTGAGCAGGGGTGTTACCGAATGGCCGTCGTCCGCGGTCTTTTCGCCCCCGGGACCACGTCCCAGGTTGGGCGTGTTGGGGTGGGCGCTATTGATGTGGCGGTTGCTGCTCGGCGACGAGAACATGGCAAAGAACATCAAGGCCATCACGACCATCGAGCCGGCCAGCATCAGAAAGCTCTTGGTTCGATCCTGTTTGAGCTGCTGGCGTTGGATGTTGGGATGCGATGCACCTTGTCTCGATTGAGCCACCAGTTGTCGGAGTCGCGCCCCGAATCCTGCCGGCCTCGGCTCCTCAATTTCGCTCGTACCCTCGGCTCCCGTCTCGGGGTGCTGATGTTCCGGCTCTTCTTCCGGCCTATTGATGCGGGTTGTTCTCTCCGGCGCCATACACGGATCCTCCTCGAAAGGTGCTGATACCAAAACCGACTGGGGCCAGGGCCGGCTTGTCAACGGCGCCGGACTCGGCCATCTGCAGAAACAGCGTTTCATTGGCCTGCTTGAAGGCGGGCCTCTCGAAAACAACAACGCCATCAGCGCGTGCTCCCGCTCCCAAGCGGCGCGTGCTGATGCGGTAATCGGTCACCGAAAGCTGCTCGGCTGTCGTCCATTTCTTCTTGATCTTGCCGCCCAACTGCACCTGGGGCGGCATAAGTGCAATCGCATGACTCGATGGATTGACCACCGAGAACAGCACGATGACGGACTTGCCGCCATCGACCACCTCACTCACGCCAGCTTTGAGCCGCTGCCCAACTTCGATTTCCCCCGGTTTCTGGCCGTAGAGTGTGGGCAACGGTGCGCGGCGCTGTCGCTCCAGCAGCTTGTCCAATCCTTCTCCTGCGGTGTCGTCCGCAGGCCGCGGCGCCTCGGTGCTTCCTGTTTTCAGGAGACTCACCAGTTGTGTCACCGTCGGAGAGGCCTGTGCCCCTGCAGTTGCAACCGGCTTCGTTTCAGTGCCCAGTCTGGCTGTCTCGGCAACGAGCGAAGTGGGAAATGCGCTTTCCTCGACGAGAAAGCTTCCCGATTTCGGCTTTCCGTACGTAAGCAACACGTCCACTGCCTGGCTCCCCGCCTTCGGCGCCCCTGGGCTCAGCAGGAGGAGATTGATCTGATGGCCCAACGTGGTTGTAATCAGCAGATTCGTCTGTGCCGGGTAATCCGTGATGGGCTTCACCGTGACAAGTTCTGGTTCACGCTCAGAGTGCTCCGCCTGAAACTTCTCGGGATCTCCTACGACGACCGAGTTCACCGGTTCGAGCAACCGGATAGAGGTCGCGATTCTGGGCGCCACCCGGAGAACGATCACTTTTTCATCGAGCGATGACCGTGAAAGAATCACTGGCTCAACGCGGGTCGGTTCCGAGTCGGCAATAGGCTTGGGAGTCGGCCCCTGTGTGCTTGAGGTGCGCTGCTGCGCTTGGGCCAGAGTAACCCCCAACAGGAGTGCCAAGGCGCATGGAATCCGGTGAAACATTGTCATTTCCCTCCTTCGCGTCCTAACTCTGCGCGGTATTGCTGCGCTATCCGCCGCACGTAGGCATACACCTCGGACGACGAGTAGTTTAGACCTCTGGCCAAAATCGGCCGTTCGCCGGCAGCGTAGGCCGCCATGACAAGCCGCAAGTCTCCATGAAATCGGTTCACCAGTTCCGCCAGGTAGGCAACGCCGCCGCGGATGTTTTCGTGGATATAGAACGGATGGGTGACGCCAAAGTGCTCCGCGGTGGCTGGCATCAGTTGCATCAGGCCCATGGCCCCCTTCGGTGATACAGCTCCCGGTTGCCACCCGGATTCGATCTGAATGATCGCGCGAACCAGCGCAGGCGAGACCCCGTACATTCGGGCGTAGTAGCTGACACACCGTTCCGAGTATTCCCGAATGCTGAGTGTCTGCTCTGCAAACATCACCTGGCCAACAAGACAGAATCCGATCACTGCGCATTTCGCTCGCATGTCACGCCGAAACTCCCCGTCCGGAAAGCTCTTCGCAATAGCGTCTTGTGTCGAAAACCAGGCTCTCGAAGCCGTCTCGCAAGAGTAGCCGGCGCCGGTCAGACTCAGTCTTCGCAATACACGGCAAAAGCACGTCCCGCATGACGGCTGTGATTCCGTCTGCCTCAAGCAGGCGCAAGGCCTCGGCCAGATCCAGCATCTCGGCGATCGACGGTGGCTTCTCCAGCTTGTAGCCGCGCAACGCATGCGCAAAGCCGGCCAGCTCCCCGTGCAGGCCGGAATGCTGCGTGGTCGTCCGCAGCCCCAGGATCTTGGTTTCGCGTTCGATCGTGGGGTGTTCGAAGCGAACATACAGGGAGCGCCGCCGCAGCGGATCGCCGATCCGCCGCTCTTCGTTTGAGGTCATCACCACAAAGGGCTTGCTTTTGGCCTTGATCGTTCCAAGCTTCGGAACGCTGATCTGCCACTCGCTCAGAATCTCAAGCAGCTCTGCTTCAAACTCCTTGCTGACCTTGTCGATTTCATCAATCAGGAGCACGCACGGCGCCTCGTATTGGAGGGCTCGTAGGAGCGGGCCTTCCACGAAGAAATCCAAGGTGTGCAGACCGCTCCGTAGCGAAGTCCAGTCACCGCCGAACGTGCCGCTTTGCGAACTGAGGTAGATACGCTGCAGCGATTCGTCGAATTTGCCGATCGCTTTCTCCTCGTTGATGCCCTCATAGCATTGGAGACGCTCGATCTGAGTGCCCGCGGCAAGGGCAACAACGCGTGCGAGTTCCGTCTTGCCGGAGCCAGGCGGACCCTCGATCAGAAGCGGCTTCCGCATCCGCGCCGCAAGGAAAACGACCTTCAGCGTCACCTCATCAATCACGTACTTAGCCAATTTCAGCTTTTCGGACAGCTCCTCAATGGAGGCAAACATATTTCGTGCTACCTTTGAGCACGATCCTACGCCGGAATCGATTCTCGCGCTTCCCAAATTCCTGACACTGATACCGATGATGCAGGGCGGGGATCCGCGGGATAAGCAGAGGAAGGGACGCTACTTGGTGGCAGCCGGAGCAGTTTGCGGCCAAAATGTTTTTGCCCGCTGACCTTCCAGCCTACTGTCGTGTGCGTCCGCCATCGCACCAAGGCTGTAGAACCAAAATGCTTTTGCCCACTAATCTTGCATCGGTCACGAGTGTGTACGATCGCACCCCTACCGCGCACCAAAATCCTTTTGCCCAAGTTCCAGCGTTGGAAAACAAGGGATCCAATTACGACCTACCTGACCGCTACGAACCACGCCGCTGGCAACAGTCAAACCCCGCCTTCTGATCAGAATGATGGGCAGGAATGGAAGATGGCAATCCGCCCCGTCGCCCTCCTTTAACTGGCGGTTTTCGCCGCGGCCGGCGTGAAGGTCGTGGCCGTCTTCTTTGCGACAGCCTTCTTGACGGCGGTCTTCTTCGGTGCGGACTGTTGCGTCTTCGCAGCCTCGGCCCTCTTGAGCGCCCAACGCTTCTTTGTGGCGGCGACAATCGCCTTCCTGCCGGCCTCCGACAGCTCTCGCTTTGGCTTGGGCGTTACTTCTGGGGCGGAGGGCTGAGACGCCACTTTGGACTCTGCCCATCGCTTTCGCTGGGCCTCGGCAATCCGAGCACGGCCAGCCGCACTCACCCTCCGCCGCTTGCGTTTTGTCGGTTCCGGCTTGACTGGGGATCGAGCGGAGTCACCGGACAGGATCGCCCGGAGCTCGGCAATGTTGGCGTCGATGTGGCGTTTCTGTTCCTCGAAACCGAGAATGGCGGCGCTAATGATTTCGGGAGTGAGTTTTGTCGGCATGTCTTCAGCTTTCGGTGATCTACGATTTCCACGATACCCCTTCTTGCTGTCGTTCCGCCAGTTCTCTCATCATCATGGGCGGATCGAGGTAATGCCGACTGCGCGAAAGACTGCGCCCGCTGCCCCTTCAGCACTCGCGAAAAATGACCCGCAAAAACCGGCAGAACAGGGCGCCCCGGGCGAGCTGACAGACGGAGCGATTCGCGACCAAAATGTTTTTGCCCGCTGACTTTCTGGGCGCCTGTGGGTGTTGCGCTTTCGCATCGCTGCCGGACCCAGAAGACATTCTTGCCCAATGTCGCGTTCTCCGGTCGCGAGAGAGTACTGTCGCACACCTCGCCGCGTATCCAAAGTGCTTTTGCCCATGTTCTATCTAGCCTGCTCCTCATGCCCTGATCTGGACGTTCTGAAATTGGGGAAGCACGCGGAACGGCTCTATGTTTCGGGGCATCGCTTCACCGAGCATCGTGATCCGATTCTGGTCCATGTTGCCGAGGAATCGCCCGGCTTCTGCTATATGGAAAATTAGACGCGGATCGAGACCCATAAGCCGCGCGCAGGTCGCATCGGCCGCTACCGGGTCGTTCGCGAGAACAATTCGGCTGAGCCGGCGCAGTTCTCCCTGCAAGGGGCCGTTGCCCTCCATCGCCTCGATCCCATCGGCAATCACGAAGTCGACTGGGATGGTTGCGCAGATATCGAGGATGCTCTCGTGAATTCCGTGCCAATGAAGAATGTTTTTCGGCCAGCCGTATTTCATCCCGGGCACGATGCCGAACATGTTCTTCAAACTGAGCGTGACACCGGCCCAGTGGTGGGTCTTGATTTTCGGCATGGACACAACAAAATCGGCCCCGAGAACAGTTTTCGGCAGCCAAAGACGACCGAGACCGCTGTAGTCGGCTTTCGTCCTGGCCCTGACCAGCTCGTCACGATTCAAATCTACGAACGCGATCTCCCGATCTCCGAGTTCCTGTTCGAGGCCGGTTTCGCTCACCACCAGTTCAGTGTCACGCTCATGCCCCGGGCCCTCTCCAACGACAACCCGACTGGCGCCGAGCCGAAGGAAACATGTGGCGGCGGCTCCTATCAGTTTCGGATTCGTGTTCACGGGCGCGCCGGGCAAGTGCTCCACCAGATTCGGCTTCAGAAGAACATTCCGGCCGCGGACATTCAGCCCGAAGTCCCTCAAGGCTGCCAGAAGCAGCATCTCCAGAGCATCCGAGTAGCCTTCTGCGCTCAGGATTGCAACACGGGACCGGACCTTTCGGACATCGGGACCATACCGCCGAATCGCCGACCACGTCGCCGCGGCCCCTGCCAAGCCTGCTGCGGTTGTCGCGAACTGGCGTCGGTTCGAGTTCATCGGATCAGCGCAAATGGGTGAATCGTCTCTCCGCACTGCAGCGCCAATGCTGCGACTGCGAAGGAACAGGCACAAGATCGACCAGGCAAGGCTCGAAACCGCTCGTAGATTTGCTGTCTGTCCTCTCAACCACTCGACGCTCCGCATAATCAAGGGGCTCCGAGGCTCATCCTGCAGGGCCATTAGAGCAGCCGCTGTAGCTTCGACATGCGGTTTCAACGCACTTCCGTAAACGACGCAATTCCCGGCGTTCCAGCCGCCTCCCACGCACGCGCGATCAAGCAGCATCGCGATTCCCGTCCTGATTCTTCGATCCGCCTCCTCGGATGGGTTGCAGGCGGAGAACTGCTTCAAGGCGATGACGGCGAACGCCGTCGGAATTACCCAACTATTCGCGCCGGGCATCCAGGGCCAGCCATATTTGTCGGGGTCGATACCTGCTAGAGTGTCTGCCGTTTTGAATTTCCAGCGCCACAGCCAGTGTGCCTCGCGCCCCCTCGTGTCGAGCAGCCA
>JAPKZC010000306.1:21531-25829 GCA_026394025.1 Candidatus Solibacter sp. | reverse complement strand
CGCCGTGATCGGGGGCCTGCTGCTGGCCACCGTCACCACGCTGTTTGTGGTTCCGTTGGTGTATAGCCTGCTGCGCAAGAATCCGCCGGTCGATTTCGAGCGCAGAATGGTAGAAGAGGAGCACGAATATTTGCGCGACGAAATAATGCTGCGTGAGGACCTGTCATGAACCAAGTCAACGCCACCGAAGACCGGCTGCGGAGAGAGATTGAAGATCTGAAGCGGCAGTTGGAAGAGCAGAAGAAGGTGGGCCACTCGGACGGCGAGCAAAACCGGCGGCCCTCCACGCTTACCCTGGTGCTGATCGCGCTGCTGCTGGTCGCTCTGATTGCGGTGGGTTTCTTCGTGGGCTATCTTCCCCGGCAACGGCGCGAAGCCGTGCTGGCCGCGGAATCGAGAGAGTCCGGCAGCACGCTTGCGGTGGTCAACGTTGCCAAGGTGACGCGATCGGACGTCAATAGCCAACTCGTCCTTCCGGGGAATATACAGGCGGTCACCGAGGCCCCGATACTGGCCCGCGCCACCGGCTACATCCGCAAACGCTACGTGGATATCGGCGACCGCGTGAAGGCCGGGCAGGTGGTGGCGGAAGTGGAAGCCCCGGAACTGGACCAGCAGATTCTGCAGGCCCGAGCCGTCATCGACCAGGTGAAGAGCAGCGTGCAGCAGGCTGACGCGGCGATTCAGCAGGGAAGGGCCAATGAGAACCTGGCGCGCCTCACCGCCGGGCGCATGAGCAACCTGCTGAATCGCGGAGTGATTTCCAAACAGGATAACGACAATGCGCAGGCGCAGTACGCCGCGCAGCAGGCCAACGTGCAGGTATTGCAGCAGGCCGCGGCCGCCATGCGCAGCTCTGTGGTTGCCGCCGAAGCCAACCTGGCGCGGCTGAATCAGGTGAAAACGTATCAGACGGTACGGGCGCCTTTCGATGGCGTGATCACGCTACGCAACGTGGATAGCGGCGCGCTGGTCAACGAGGGCAGCACGCTGCTCTTCCGCATCGCGCAAACCGGCGCGTTGCGCACCTATGTCAACCTGCCGCAGAGCGAAGCGGAATCCGTGAAGGTGGGCCAGCGCGCCAACATCTCCATCGCCGAGCTGCCCGGCCGCAAGTTCGCCGGCGTGGTCACCCGAACCTCCAACGCACTCGACCCCACCACGCGCACGCTGCTCACGGAAGTGCAGGTACAAAATGGAGACGCCGCTCTCATGCCTGGGATGTTCGCCCAGGTGGATTTCACCATAACCCACAAGAACCCGCTGCTGCTGATCCCCGGCGACACGCTGGTGGTGCGCAGCGACGGACCGCAGGTGGCGGTGGTGCGGCCCGATTCCACGATTCACTTCACGCGCATACAGTTGGGCCGCGACTACGGCGACCGCCTGGAAGTACTCTCCGGTCTCGAAGAAGGTCAGCGACTCGCCGTCAATCCGAGCGACGAGGTTCGTGAAGGCGCGAAAGTCAACGCGGTTGCCGCGCCGGAGAAAACCGCGCCCGGCAAGAAGCAGTAGGACTCGAAATGTTGCACAACTCTGCCCGCGCCTCAGGGGCGCTGTTCCTGGCCGCCGGTCTCGCGTTAGCCCAGACCGGGGTGCCGCGCACGACGCCCGCGATACGGTACGAAAACTCGCCGCGGGTGCACGAACTGATTCGCGCCGGGAACCTCTATCTGTCGCTACAGGACGCGCTCGCCCTGGCGATCGAAAACAACCTCGATATCGAACTCCAGCGATATCTCCTGCCTCTCGGCGATACCGAACTCTTGCGCGCCAAAGGTGGCGGGCTCACGCGCGGGATCAATTTCACGCTGCTCGATGTGCCTGTCGGAACCGGCGGTCCGCTCAGCCCCGTGCCCACCAACGCCGCGGCCGCGGGACGCGCTTCCGCCGGCAGTTCGGTGGCCACCACCGCTCTCGGGCTCAACGTCCTCGGGGAGCCGCAGACCAACGCCTCCATCCAGGGCACCATCGCGCAATCCAATGGCACGACGATCCCGAACTACGACCCCGCCGTCACCGGGCAGTTGAACTGGACTCACCAGACCACCCCCCAGACCAGCACCGTGCAGACCGGGTCCAGCACCCTGGTTACCGGCACCACGCTGTTCAACGCCGGCGTGCAGCAGGGCTTCGCCTCGGGCGCCCAGGCCGGCTTCAACTTCAACAACAGCCGGGTGTCGCTCAACTCCCTGCGCAGCGGCTACAACCCGTACACAAATTCGAGCGTCGGGTTCACCGCCATTCAACCGCTGCTGCGCGGCTCGGGCGCCAGCCTCAATCGGCGCTTCATCCGCATCGCGGGAAATGAGCAGAAGATCACCAGCCTGCTCTTTCAGCAGCAACTAGTGCTGACGGTGTACGGCGTGATCCGCCTCTACACCGATCTGGTGGCGCTCACCGAAGACGAGAAGGTGAAGCAGGAGACGGTGGCGCTGGCCGAGAAACTGCTCTCCGACGTTCGGGCGCAAGTGGAAGAAGGCACTCTTGCACAGGTGGAGATGACGCGCGCCAACGCGCAAGTGTTTTCCACGCGCCAGGATCTGATCAATGCCCGCGGCCTGCGCGAGGAACAGGAGGCTATCTTCAAGAACGTGATCACGCGGCGTGGAAACGAAGACCCCGAGGTGGCCGGCGCCCGCGTGATTCCCACCGACACGCTGACCATTCCCGCGACGGACGAGATTCGGCCGATGCAGGACCTGGTCGCGGACGCCTTGGCGCGCCGCCCCGATCTTGGCCAGGCGCGCCTGCAAATCGCTAACTCGCAGATCGGCTTGCAGGGCGCGCGCAGCGCCACGCGGCCGCAACTCGATCTGGTCGGCGTCATGCAGAACAACGGACTCGCCGGGCAGGCGAACCCGTTCGTCACCAATCCGGACCCCGGCTTCATCGGCGGTTATGGAGGCGTGTTAGAGCAGATTCTGACGCGCAAGTACCCCACCTACGGCGTCGGATTGCAGATGACGCTGCCGCTCCGTAGCCGGGTGGCGGAGGCCGATCTGGCGCGCGACGAACTGCAAGTCAAGCAGTCGGAAATCCGCTTACGGCAGTTGCAGAACCAGACTCGCCTGGAAGTGGAAGACGCCCTGATCGCGATGCGCCGCGCCCGCGCCAGCTACGAAGCCGCCTCGCAGGCTCGCCGTTTGCAGGAAGAATCGCTCGCCGCCGAGCAGGCCAAGTTCGAAGTGGGCGCCTCCACCGGGTTCTTCGTAATTCAATATGAAAGCCTGTTGGCGCAAGCGCGATCCGCCGAAGTGGCGGCGCGCAGTTCGTACGTCAAAGCCAGGGCGGCGCTACAGCGGGCGATGGGCACCATCCTGGAAGAAAACCAAATCAGTGTGGAAGCGGCGATCAAGGGAAAGTAGTAAGCGGTGGTCCACCACCACCGGTCTTGAGGAAGTCAAGCGACTGGGCGATCGGATGGGCCGCATGGTCTTGGGCAACTGATGCCGAGGATCGAGAGTTGGGGCAACCTGCCAGCACTCGACTACTGCTTCGCCACCTCCGCTGCTACGCCCTTCAGCGTGTAGCTGAAAGAGCGCTCCTCGCCTGACGGAATCCTGTAGGGCGTCATCGGGTAGGCGTTGGGACTCCAGCTATCGATGCCGCCGGCGCCCATCTGCGCGGCGTCCAGATTCAAGTAGGTCTCGGGATGCCGTTTCATCTGGAAGCTGTAGCCAGCGCGCTCCATGTCGGTCTTGGTATAGTGCCGCGCCGTTACGTTCAGCGGCGAAGCGCCGGTCGCCACGATGCCAAACCCCGCCGCGTTGGTCAGCTTGACCCAGCGGACATCGGTCTTATTGCCGTTCTCCTGCGGCCGCATGTACTCCACCCACTCCTTGTCCACCGTGCTGCGATATATGCCGATACGTTCGAAGGCGCGGTCGTTCAGCGTCTCTTTCGGGCCGCGTCCGTACCATGAGAGATTCTCAAACCCCGGGGCCACCACCAATTCCGTCCCGAAGCGCGGCATCATGGCGAGCTTGTCCGCTCCCGGCTTATAACTGCACTCTACCTGGATTGTGCCATCGCCATGGACTGTGTAAGTCATCGCATAGGTCGCGCCCACCAAAGGCAAGTCGGCCCGCACCGAGACTTTCGCCGTGGAACCATCGACCTTTTCCACGCGCACTTCCTTGACGTCCCAGCGCGGCCCGGCATCGCGCCACAGTTCGATGTTCATGCTCTTGTTAGAGGCTGCCGATGTGCGGAATACCTTCCATGCGCCGCGATCGTTGTTGGTGGGCGCGCGCCAGAAGTCCGGCATCGGACCGCGCTCCAACACAGCTACGCCC
>JAPKZC010000306.1:20692-21497 GCA_026394025.1 Candidatus Solibacter sp. | reverse complement strand
TGATAGCGATACTCCGTCATCGCTCCGGCTCGCTTGTCGAAGCGCACGGAGAACCCCTTGCCGCTGATGGTCGCGGTGTCGTCGCCATCCTTCACTTCCAGAGCCGCCGTCACCGCCTTGGCTTCCACGTTCGGTTTGGACACTGGCAGCTTGAACTGGTCCCACGCGATCTCGTGCCCCACCGGCGCGGTCGCCGTTTCGCGCTTGAGCGTGAAGCTGATGTTCAGCCAGTACTCCACACCCGGCTGGGCATCGATCTTGGGCATCGGGAGGTTGAAGTCTTTCTCCTCGCCGGGCGCGATATCGAGCGCCGGCATCTTGCCGCTGGCCAGCGTCTTGCCGTCCGCCTTCACTTCCCACGTGCCCTGAGCCAGATCCTTGGGATTGGTGAAATCGAACCAATTCTTCACCTTGATGCGGCCGTCCGTCAGATCCAACGCCGACACATGCAAGTTCCGGTAGACGTACTTGATGGCGTGCAGACCGGGGTGCGGTGTGCGGTCGGCGGCCACCAGTCCGTTGTTGTTGAAGTCGTTGTCGTTGCGGATGCCCGTCTTGTCTTCCCACCATCCGCCGTACGCCAGGAAGGTGCTCGCGGAGGTATTGGATTTGTACTCGCCCGGAATCGGCAGGCGGATTCCCTGATCCACCCAATCCCACACGAAGGCTCCCTGTGCGTTGGTGCCGGAGTAGAAGATATCCCAGTATTCCTTGAGGCCGCCGCTGGAATTCCCCATGGCGTGCGAGTACTCGCAGAGAATCAGCGGCATCTCGGGACGCAGCGCCGCGAGGCGTTTGACGTTTT
>JAPKZC010000306.1:0-20676 GCA_026394025.1 Candidatus Solibacter sp. | reverse complement strand
AAGGAATTGATGTCGGCGTTGCTGCCGCCATGGCTGGTGGAGCCCTCGTAGTGGAAGGGGCGCGAAGGGTCGCGCTTCTTGGTCCACTGGTAGGCTGCGGCGGCGTTTTGCCCGTCACCGCTCTCATTGCCCATGGACCAGAACACCACGCTCGGATGATTCTTGTCGCGCTCCACCATGCGTTCCACGCGGTCCAGGTACGCGGTCTGCCATTCCGGGTCGTTGGTCAGGCGATTGCGGGTATCGTTGCCATAGTGGTGGTTCTCGATGTTGGCCTCATCCATCACGTAGATGCCGTAGCGGTCGCAGAGGTCGTACCACAGCGGCGAATTCGGATAGTGCGAGGTGCGCACTGCGTTCACATTGAACTGCTTCATGATCCTGATGTCTTTGATCATGGATTCCACGGGCACCACTTTGGCGGTGAGTTCGCTGTGCTCGTGGCGGTTCACGCCCTTGATGAGGATGACGCGCCCGTTGATCATGAAGCGTCCGCCCTTGATTTCCACGCGCCGGAAGCCCACCGTCTGCGGGATCACTTCGAGCACATTGCCGGCGGGCCCCCTAACCGTCAGCAGCAGTTGGTAGAGATACGGATCTTCCGCCGACCACTTCCGCGGATTGACGGCCGGCACGGCGATTTCGGTAGCGGTCTCGGCCCTGCCACCGATTTCCACCGTGCTGGTGGCCGGCTTGCCGTAGGCCACGCCCGCGGCATCGAACAGCGCCGCGGTGACGGTGACCTTGGCGGGCTTTTCCGAGGCGTTCGCGAGCGCGCCTTTTACCACCAGGGTGGCGTCGCGATACTGGTCGTCCAGGTCGGTCTTGACTTCGAAATCGCGCAAATGCTGTTCCGGCGTGGCCCACAGGTAGACGTCACGGAAGATGCCGCTCATGCGCCACATGTCCTGGTCTTCCAGGTAGGCGCCGTCGCCGAAGCGATACACCTCTACCGCCAGCAGATTGCTGCCCGGTTTGAGGTGCGGGGTGATGTCGAACTCGGCCGGGGTGCGGCTGTCCTCGTTGTAGCCGATCTTGTGGCCGTTGACCCAGGCGTAGAAGGCCGAATCCACGCCATCGAAGTGCAGCAGGATCTGCCGGCCCTTCCACGCGGGCGGCGGCGTGAAGTTCATGCGGTAGCTGCCCACGGGATTGAAGTCGTAGGGCGGGGCGGGCGCCTTGGACGGGTCCTGCGGGAATGGATAGATGAGGTTGGTGTAGATGGGGACGTCGAAGCCGTGCATCTGCCAGCTCGCCGGTACCGGCATGGTGCCCCAGGCGGCATCGCTATAATCCGTCCGGTAGAAATCAAGCGGGCGCTCGGAGGGGCGAAGCGAGCCATGGAACTTCCAGGTTCCGTTGAGGAGCTGGAACCAGGGCGATTTGGCGCGGTCGGCGGTGCGCGCGAGCTCGCTCGTGGGGTACGCCATCATGGTGGCGTGAGGCTTCTCGGTGCCAACGTGGACAATCGCCGGGTTGTCCCACTCCGGCCGGACTTGTCCAAACGCTGCGGCGGAAAGCGCGAGGGAGAGTGTTGCTATTCGCATATGATTATCCGCAGAATAACAGAGTGATGCAGCTCTGCGCCGCACTTACCGGTTTTTCGATGCTCCTGTTGTGGAGTTCGAATCCAGCCGTCGCCCAGACGGACTCCGTCAAGGTTTCCTGGGATTCCGTGACACGGGTTTCCAATACCACGGCATCCTTACAGGTGGTGGTCAACCCACCGCTGCGCCGCGGTGCCAAGATACACGACCGCGTTTTCGGGGCGCTGCGCGACTTAGCGCCGGATTACGCGCGCTTCGTGCCGTGGCTGCCGTATCCCAGGCTGGCGGTGGCCGAACTGGAGCCGCCGCGGGATGGCAAGACGTCGTGGGACTTCTACCTGATCGACCCGCTCACTGTTGATTTTCTGGAAGCCACCAAGGGCCATCTGCCGGTGCTGAATTTCAGCACCACGCCGCAATGGATGTGGACCACCCCGAAGCCGGTGGCCTATCCGGCAGATGCAGACGAGCCGGTTTGGAACTACACGCAAGGCGCCGAATTGCGCGACCCGACAGGCAAGGAACTGGGGGATTATTACGCGCGGGTAGTCAGTTGGTATACGCAGGGCGGCTTCGTCGATGAATTCGGCAAGCGCCACGAGTCAGGCCACCGTTACGAGGCGCCCTGGTGGGAAGTGCTCAACGAGCCCGACCTGGAGCATCGCGGAGATCTACGATGCCGTGGTGACGGCCATCCGGGCGGTGGCGCCGAAAATGAAGTTCGTCGGAATTTCGGTGGCCGGACCGAGCCGGGAAGCGGAGATGTTCGAGTACTTTCTGAATCCGAAAAACCACAAGGCAGGCGTGCCGCTGGATGCGATCTCGTATCACTACTATTACTCTCCGGCCAAGGACGAGCCGCCCGAAGCGCAGCAGTTCACCGCCTGGGACCAGACCAACGGCTTTCTGAACACGGTGCGTTACGTAGAATCGATTCGCAAGCGGCTTTCGCCCAAGACGGCGACGATGATCAACGAAGTGGGTGCGATATCGGCCGACGACCGGGAACAGAATCAGCCCGGGCACGTGACCAAGGCGATTCCCAACTCTTACTGGAATTTGTGCGGCGCGTTGTATGCGTACCTGTTCGGCGAATTGGCAAACATGGGAATTGAGACGGTAAACGCGTCGCAACTGGTGGGCTATCCGACGCAATACCCGAGTGTTTCACTGGTGGATTGGGAAACGGGACAGCCCAACGCGCGGTTCTGGGTGCTCAAGCTGCTGAAGGATCACTTTGGCCCAGGCGATAAACTGGTGCGGACCCCGCAGCCGGGGCCCTTCGTCTACGCGCAAGCCTTTCTGAGCAGCGGCAACAAACGCCGCCTGTTGCTGGTGAACAAACGCAACCGCGATATGGAGATTGCGATTGCTGGCGCAGCGGGCGCCACGATGCGGTTTGTCGATCAGGCGACCGGGTTTCAGCCGCCGTCTTCCACGACACTGAAGGACGAGGCTGTGCGGCTGGGCGGATACTCCGTGGCCGTGGTGGAGTTTTCAAAGTAAGATTTTCGTGAGGAGACCCAGTGAAACCACTACTCACAATCACTCTCGCCACCGCTGCCGTCACGCTGTCTGCCCAGACCGGTGAGTTCGTGGCGGACCCGATGCCGACGCCATCCTGCCACGCATCCACCGTGGTGGAGCTCGCGGGCGGCGACCTGATGGCTGCCTGGTTCGGAGGCACCGGCGAGGGCAACCCCGACGTTGCGATCTGGGGCGCGCGCCGCCATGCAGGGCAGTGGCAGCCCCCGGTGGAGCTGGTGCGGGAGCCGAAAACCCCCACCTGGAATCCGGTGCTCTTCCACAGCGGCGACGGTGTTCTCTGGCTCTACTACAAGTTCGGCACTTCGCCGCAGCAGTGGACCGGGGCGCGCATGTCGAGCCGCGACGAAGGACGCACATGGAGCAAGGCGGAGCACCTGCCCGCCGGACTGTATGGCCCGATCCGCGCGAAGCCGCTGGTGCTGTCGAAGGGACGGATCGTCAGCGGCAGTTCGGTGGAGAGCTACAACTCCTGGGCTGCCTGGGTGGAGCGCAGCACGGATTTCGGCAAGACATGGACACGCTTTGGCCCCATCGTGCCGCCCGAGGGAGGCATCATCCAGCCCAGCGTGGTGCAGGTGTCCGGCAAGCATCTGCGGTTCTACGCGCGCTCGAACCAAATGCAGCGGATCTGCGTTTCCGATTCCTATGACTCCGGCGTGACGTGGAGTGCGGCGCGCGCCACCGATCTGCCGAACCCGAATTCGGGGATCGACGTGATCCATCTCAAGGACGGCCGTTACGTGATGGTCTACAACCACACGCCGCGAGGGCGGACGCCGCTCAACCTGGCGGTCAGCAAGGATGGTGAGCACTGGATACCTTGGCTAACGCTGGAGAGCGACCCTGGCGAATACTCGTACCCGGCGATGATTCAGGCGGACGACGGCACGATTCACATCACGTACACGTGGCGGCGGCAGAAGATCAAGCACGTGGAAATCAAGCGCGCGGACATCAAGTAGGGCGGAACGTTACCGCCCCGGGCCGCGTCTGGACGCGCGGACGGCGCGTTCGAAGGCCCAGCCTCGAATGTGATTGATCTGCTGCTCCATGGTGCGCGAGAGCGGGACAATCTTCACTGCCGCCTGGACAAGATCGATTCCCGTGACGCGGGTTTCAGTGAGGCGGGCTTTGGTGACGGCGGACACCACACACTGCTCCACCTCAGCTCCGCTCCAGCCCTGGGTAAACTCGGTCAACTGGCCAAGGTCTATGCCGGCAGAGTCCACGCTTCGCCGGTCGAGGTGGATCTTGAAAATCTCCAGGCGCTCCTCTTCCGACGGTAGGTCCACGAAGAAGACTTCGTCGAAGCGTCCCTTGCGAATCATCTCGGCGGGCAGCAGATCGATCCGGTTGGCGGTGGCGGCGACGAAAAGGCCGCGGGCCTTCTCCTGCATCCAGGTGAGGAAGAAGGCGAAAATTCTGCCCTGTTCACCGCCGGCATCGGCCGAGGTGATCCCCATTTCGATTTCGTCGAACCAGAGCACGGCGGGCACCAGGTCTTCCATCAGTTTGCAGGCTTCGACGAAGGCGCCTTCGGGCTTGCCATGCCGGCCGGAGAAGATCTCGATCATGTCCACGCGGTAGAGCGGCAGTTGGAAATACGACGCGATGGCTTTGACGGCGAGGCTCTTGCCGCAACCCGGAATACCCATCAGCAGCAGTCCCTTGGGCACGATTTCGCTGTTCAGGCTGTCGCGCAACTCAAACAGCTTGCGGCGCTCCAGGAGCCAGGTTTTCAGGCCATCCAGGCCTCCCACCTCCCCGATGTTGGTGCCGTCGGCGATGTACTCGACAACGCCGCTGCGGTTGATCAGCAGTCGCTTCTCTTCGAGCAGGGCGGGCAGCGAATCCGGCCCCAAATGTCCGGTGGCGGCCAGCGCGCGGCGTAACGCGTAGCGCGCTTCATCTAAAGTGAGGCCCAGCAGGGCAGGCGCAAGTTGCTGGAGCAGCGGGTCGGCGGCGCTGCCGCTCTCCTCGCGCAGGAACGCCACCAGTTCGACCAAATCAGGCGGGCGCAGTTCCAGAAACAGCAGGCTACGCTCGAGCTCCTCCGGAATGGCGCGGACCGGCGATGTGATGACAACGAACTTGCGCTGGCCGCGGCAGCTTTCGTAGAGGTCGCGCAGGCACCGCCGGATACCGGCGGACTCGCGTAGCGGTTCGTGAAAATCCTTCAGGTGGAAGATGGCCGCATGGCGATGCGCCGCGATGAAATCCAACGCGGCGCGCGGGTCCTGGGTGCCAACCTCGGTGGCTTGGCCATCGCGATGCATCCCGCCGGTAAGGCTCCAGGTCCAAACCGGTACCGGAGTGGGGGCGAACAGGCGCAGGCCCACCTCGCGCAGCACCCTGGCTGCTCGCTGCTCTTCCGATGTGCGGACGTAGGTGAGCGGCCGTCCCGACTCGAAGGCCTCGCGGAGGATCTTGGCCGCACGGCTCTCGGCGGCCGGGGATTGTGTAGTTAGCTCCATGGAAGAATCAGACCTGGCTGGCGCGCTCTCCCATTATCGATGAACCCGGAGAGCTCCTTCAATAGACAGACGCTGTGAAGGCAGAGGAAGGACGAAGGTCGCGGCCCGGGTCAGAGCCGCGACCGGTCAGGGGAGCGGGTTCAGATTCGGCCGAACTTGGCCACGGCTTCCTTCATGGACTTGAACTTCTCGATGAAGGGATACATGCTGTGCTCGGTGTTGTCGAGCTCTTCGGACTTCTTGAGCACTTCGGCGGCTTTGGCTTTGGGCACCACGACGACGCCATCCTCGTCGGCCACGATGATGTCGCCCGGGTTCACCAGAACGCCGGCGCAGGTGACCGGAATGTTGGCGCCGGCGAAGCGGTAGTGATTGATGGTGGTGGAGGGCACGATGCCGCGGCTGAAGACGGGGAACTGAATGCGGGCGAGCTGCGGGGTGTCACGAACAGAGCCATCGACCACGGCGGCGGTCAGGCCGCGCGCCTTCATGGCAGTGGACATGAGTCCGCCAATGCCCGCGTAGTCCAAACCGTTCTCCAGCACCATGACGTAAACCGAGCCGGGAGGGGCTGCGTCCACGGCATCCAGCATGCCCTGTGAAGCCTTGGAACCTTCCTTGTGCTCTTCCTTCTTCAACAGCACGGTGTACGCCGGGCCGGCGAATTTCGTTTTCGTGAGGGGGCGCATGTCGTGGGACATGTAGGCCTTGGTGCCATACAGCTGTTCGATGGCGTCGGCAACAGACGCCGCTTCGACATTGCGGAATCCCTCGATCAGAGGGTCGGCCGGAGCTTGGGCCATCGCCCAAACAGTGAGGCCCAGGGCGGGGAGGAGAACGGCGTAGACTTTTCGGTTCATTTCAGAATTCCTTCAGGTGATACTGTATCATCGCGCAAGGTTTTGCGTGGCGCACAGGGGCTTGCGCGGGTCTACCCGAGTCCACAGGATGGCGGACAGGGAATAGAGGCCGCCCATGATGAGGAGGGGCATTTGCCAATCGGCGAAACGGTAGACGATCCAGCCGGTGACCACGGGGCTGAGGATGGAGCCAAGCTGTCCGGTGGTATTCATGGCGGCGCTGAGCACGGCGGTATTTTCGCCGCCGATATCCATGCAGGCCGCCCAACTGGGACTGAGCGTGAACATGGAGGCGGCTACGGCGACGGCGATCAGGCAGGCCGCCATGACGGGGGTGGCGGCGTAAACGGCGGCGAACATGGCCAGGGCGGCCAGCGAGTATCCGGCCACCGAAACGGCGGCGCGGCCGATGCGAAGTCCGAAAACGCGTGACGCCCAATCGGTGACGGCGCCCCCGGAGATATCGCCGAAGACGCTGAGCAGGAGGGGCAATCCGGCGAAGAGGCTGAGGGACTGTTTCTCGAAGCCGCGGTTCTCCGCCAGATAAGTAGGCAGCCACGTCATCACGAAGTAAGCGCCGTAGCTATTGGAGAGATAGGCGAGGCACAGGCACCACACGTTCGGGGAGGAGGCCAGCGCACGCCAGAGCGCCTTGCCAGGGTGTGCGTCCCTGGCAATGCGGCGTTCGGATTCAATCAGGAGCACTTCGGCCTGGTTGACGCGGCGGTGATCGCGGGGTTCATCGCGAAACCAACGGTACCAGGCGGCGGCCCAAACTACGCCGATGAAGCCGCAGAGCACGAAGACGCCGCGCCAGGGAAGAAAGGTGAGGAGCCAGGCCACGAGCAGGGGCGTGATGCCGCCCGAAACATGCGCCGCGGCGAAGAAGAAGCCCTGCACGCGGCCGCGTTCACGGAGCGGAATCCAACGCGAAAATGCCAGGGCGGCGTTGGGCCACGCGCCGGCCTCCCCGGCGCCGAAGAGGAAGCGGACCGCCAGCAGGCTCGGGTAGTTCCACGCCCCGGCGGTGGCCACAGTGAATGCCGACCACCAGATGACGATGCGCGCCAGCACGCGGCGCGCGCCGATCTTCTCACCCCTCCACGCGCTGAAGATTTCAAAGGCCGCATAGGCGATGGCGAACGCGCTGAAGACGAAGCTCATTTCGAGCTTGGAGAGATGGAGGTCGCGGGAGATTTCGGGAGCGAGGGTGGAGATGCAAACCCGATCGAGGTAGGTCACGGCGGCGAGCATGAAGAGGAAGCCGCTTGCCTGGAAGCGGGTGCGCGTGGGTTTCATTGGGCGGGGGAGTGTACGGCTTGGAGTCTATCACGTTCGCGGGAGGGCGCGTGGAATGCGAGGGATGCGTGTCAACGCGGAGTGAACGGGGAACGCGGAGGAAGAATCCGCGTTCCCGCGCTTCTAATGCCGGGACTGTGGGGAAGGTGATCCCCGGGTCAGCCCCTGTGCCGGGCGATCGCCTGGTTGCGCCCCACCTTGATCGCAACAGCGGCAATCAGGGTACCAAGCAAATAGAGGCTGGCGGGTTCAGGGACCGCCGGGTTCGGGGTTCCGCTCACGGTCAAAGTCATCCCCCAGGCATAGACATCCGGGTAAACTCCGTCGGCTCCCATACTGCCACCCGGAAAGTAGCTATAACCGATGCTAGTACCGGAGCCAGTGGTTTCGTAGAATCCGATTGCAGCATACCCGTGGCTGCCATTGAAACCGCCCGGATAGAAGTCCACTCCGCCACACGTTAGACCAGGCGATGCCACGCAAGAATCCAAGTCCGCGGCAGGAACAAAGATGGGGGGACCGAGGGCACTGCTGAGGAAGTCCGGCGTAGTGTATTGGAAACTGACTGGGGAAACGCCAGGGTAAGACCACTCCCACCGGTACATGACGTCGGCGTGAGCCATCGAACCGACGGCGAGTGTGACGAGTACAGCTTTCAAGAGCGTAGCGTGCTTCAATGAGTCCTCTCCTTTAGCCTGAGCGGCAGACCCATGTGCTTGAGAANNNNGCGCACCCCGGTGGTGGACAGCCCGAACCGGAACTGCCACGTTACTTGAAACTGCCGCAACGGGATCTTCGGTTTGAACAGCCCGTTGCGAAATTCAACCTCAATCCCGGAGCAGTTCATAAGCCAACTCGTAACCTCTTGTTTGTCAACGTGTTTCTTCTGCCCATTTTGGAGCGAATACCGAAGTCTCAGATATAAAGGCAAGAATCTCGATTTTGTTGCCATTTGCGGGCGCGGTTGCAGCAGACGGGTGGACGGTTGGCTTCGTGGGGAAGTGCGCGACATCGAGGAGCGGATTGCAGGGCGGGTCAGGATAGCAGACGCTTGGGGGCGCGATTTCGCCAGGCGGTGCGCAGGGCAGCTTCCATAATGGCGGGCGGCATTTTGGCGAGGCACACGCGGGTGGAGCCCGTGCGACCCCATCCGCCGGGGACGGGTGAAAACAGTTCGGGCGCATCCTCCACCATGCCAGCCTGCTGCTCCGGCGAGAGGATGAGCACGCCGAAGCCTTCCTTTTCCAGCGCTAAAGTGGCGAAAATCTTGCCGCCCACGCGGAAATCGGCGTTGTCGAAATGAGCGCCCTCGACGGCCTCCGGCATAGAAAGGGCGATACGTCGAAAGTCCGCACCTGTCATGATTTCCCTCCTGGTCTACGGACTACTGTCGCACGGAGGGCGGAGTTGGGGAAAGGGGCGGTATCCAGGAGTTACAATTCTAGGTGATGCCGTTCCCAATCCACCGTTTACGCCGTTTGAGAGTTTCCGAACGGATGCGCAACCTGGTGCGCGAAACGCACCTGAACCCGTCGCAGTTCGTGCTGCCGCTTTTCGTGTGTCCGGGCGAGGGCATCAAGCGCGAAATCAGTTCCATGCCGAAGAACTACCAGATGTCGATTGACGAAATCGTCAAGGAGTGCGCGGAGGTGGAAGCGCTGGGGATCGGCGGGGTGATTCTGTTCGGGCTGCCGGAGACGAAGGACGAGATGGCGACGGGCGCCTATGACGAGAACGGAATCGTGCAGAAGGCGATCCGGGCGATCAAGCGGCAGAGCAATTCGCTGCTGGTGATGACGGACGTGTGCAACTGCGAGTACACGAGTCACGGGCATTGCGGGTATGTGAAGGACGGCGACGTGGACAACGACACGACGCTGCAGTGGCTGGCGAAATCGGCGTTATCGCACGCGCGGGCGGGGGCGGACGTGGTGGCGCCGTCGGACATGATGGACGGGCGGGTGTGGGCGATCCGGCAGGCGCTGGACGCGAACGGGTTCGAGCGGACGGCGATACTGGCGTACGCGGCGAAGTTCGCGAGCGTGTTTTACGGGCCGTTCCGCGAGGCGGCGGAATCGGCGCCGCAGTTTGGGGACCGGCGGAGTTACCAGATGGACCCGGCGAACGGGCGCGAGGCGATGCGCGAGATCGAACTGGACTTGCAGGAAGGCGCGGACATGATCATGGTGAAGCCGGCGCTGGCGTATCTGGACCTGATCTGGCAGGCGCGGCAGCGGTTCGATGTGCCGGTCGCGGCGTACCAGGTGAGCGGCGAGTATTCGATGATTGTGGCGGCGGCGCGGAACGGGTGGATCGATCACGACCGGGCGATGATGGAAACGCTCACTTCGATCACGCGGGCGGGGGCGGGAATCATTCTGACCTACTTCGCGAAGCCGGCGGCTCGACTGCTGGCGTGAAGCGGGCGGCACTGGCGGCGCCGCCCCTGACACGCGGCTCTTTCAGTTAGTCCGCTTCGCTGGGCTTAGGAGTCTTGCTGGTGCTCTTGGGCAACTCGGGCTGCTTGATGTAGTCGGCGGGAATCTCGCCGGTCAGGGACTTCATCCACGTCTCGATGGACTGAAGTTCGGCATCGCTCAATGTCTTGCCCACCTGATGATCCGCCATCTTCGCGATGGATTCCTTGAGGGTGGCCACCTTGCCGTTGTGGAAGTACGGCCCGGTCTTCTCGATGTTGCGAAGCGAAGGGACCTTGAACATGAACTTATCGGCCTCGCTCTTGGTGACTTTGGAGCGACCGGGGTCGGAAGTGTCCGGCCACGGCTTCACCAAGCCGATTTTTTGGTACATGCTGCCGCCCATGAGCGGACCGGAGTGGCAGGTCTGGCAGCCGGAGGCCACGAAGGTATTGAAGCCGGCCTTTTCTTCGGCGGAAAGGGCAGACTGGTCGCCCTTCAGAAATTTGTCCCAGCGCGCCGGGGTGAGCAGTTTGCGCTCAAAGGCTCCGATGGCTTTGCCCATGTTGTCGTAGGTGACCGGGTTCGTGTCGTTGGGGAATGCCTTCTTGAACGCGTCGACGTATTCGGGCATCGACTTGAGGACGGCGATCGCCTGCTTTTCGGAGGTCAGGGCCATCTCGACCGGATTCAGCACCGGTCCTTTAGCCTGTGCTTCGACGTCCGGTGCGCGGCCATCCCAAAACTGCACGAAATGGAGAGAAGCATTGTAGACGGTAGGGGAGTTGCGATCGCCCTTCTGCCCCTTGTGGCCATCCGAGGTCGCCTCATTGTCCACGCCGTACCTCGTCAGGAGGTGGCAACTGTTGCAGGAGATTTTCTGGCTCTTAGATAGCCGGGCCTCGTAGTAGAGCATTCTGCCCAGCGTGACTTTCTCCAAGGTGACGGGCTCTTTGCCGGGCGACACCTCCGGCAACGGCGCAAAGACCTTTAACTTCGCCGGGTCAATCGTGGCCGATTCGGATGGGCTCTTGGCGCATCCCAGGAGCAGCGCGGACAGGCACACCGCGGCTCCGGTTAAGAGATATTGAGGTCGTTTCATCGTCAGGCTCCGTAAGAACGGTTAGTATACCCCCGATCAACAGGGATTTCCATCGTTCCACGCAGGGCATCGCAGGGCATAAAGAGCGTTGTGGGGAATTTCAGATAACCTGCCGTTAACAAGTCAAGTTGTCCGGTTCAATAAATACGTGATCTGTCCGCTTTGTGAAACAAAGTGAGTCAGCCGTTTGCGAGCCCTGATCGG
Organism: Candidatus Solibacter sp.; assembly: GCA_026394025.1. GTDB lineage: Bacteria > Acidobacteriota > Terriglobia > Bryobacterales > Bryobacteraceae > Solibacter. The sequence continues at coordinate 9,225 of JAPKZC010000306.1, read as the reverse complement.
AGTTCCAGATGCGGCGGCCTAATCGTGAGATGGTGAAGCAAAGCGGTGAACTTCCCTCCCTTCCTTGCTTGCGCCGATGGCGCTCTAGCAGCGCCTGGCCTGGTGACTATTCACAGGACGGGCTCGGGGCGACTCAGTGCCAGTTCTTTACTTTGGGCCAGGCCTCGGCCAGGGGGAACTTGAATCCGCGGCAGTAGAAGATATCGATGTGCTCGTAGGGCATGGCATACGGGTGCGCGGCGCGAGCGACTTTTTGCACGGAGGCGAACTTGCTTTCGAGAACCTCCTGGCGGTCGCCCATCACGATCATGCTCTCGCCGGTTGCGCCGCGTGGGCCCCAAAGGAAGTAGTTCTGGTGGCCGCTGATGGCGGGCGGGAGGCCGTACTTGGGACCGAAGAGATCAATCGCGCCGGCCTGTCCGTAGTTTTGTCCGAGGATGGCGGTGCGCGGGCGGATATCGGCGGGCAGGCTGTGGTAAACGCGCGCCACCGCGGCGGCCATGTCTTCCCAGCCGAACTGGTCGGCGAAGAGCTGCGGCAGCGGCCCGAGTTTGTGATTCTCGATGCGTGGTGGTTCGAGGCGTGTGGCCTTGACGTAGCGAATGTAGACTTCCGGCGGCAGCAGGGGGAGCAAAGTAGGGGCTAGCAGCGCGCCCATCGTCACCATCAGGGCACAATACGCCGGTTTGATCCAACCGAGCCGGGGGCGTGCGAGCCACCTCTCGAACTGGACACCGCCCGCGGCAAAGAGCATGGGGAATGCAGGGAACAAGTAGTAGGTGCGAGGGTTGACGGCAAAGATGATGGCCGTGGTAATCGCAAACGCAAAGGCCAGTACACGGTAGGGGCCGCGCAGCAGCCACCAGAGCCCCGCGATCCAAACGGGCGCGCTCAGGGGCAGCATGGCGAGAATCTCCTGGCCGAAGAAAGACCCCAGGGACAAGCTGACGTTGCGACCGTCACGGCGGATATTCTCCTGGAGTTCCAGGAACGGGAAATGGTGCTGGATGTTCCAGAGCAGGTTCGGTAGAAAGAGCAGAAACGCCAGCAGTCCGGCAAGCACGAGCCAGCGGTTGAAAAGACGCCTGCGCTGAGGAGTCAGCAAAAGCCCGGCGACGAGAGCGAAGCCGAAGATCAGCATGGAGTGCTTGGTTTCGAGACCGAGCCCGGCGAGCAATCCGAAATAGAGCCAGAGTTTTTCGTTGCCGGTACTGACGATACGGATGAGGAGGAGGGCGCACCCCATCCAGCAGAGGGGCTCGAGGGCGTTGACATTGAGGAAATGGTCCATTACCAGGATGCCGGGAGCCAGCAGGATGCAGAGGGCGGCGAGCCCCTGGGCAAAGCGGCCTCCGCCCAGTTCGCGCGCGATGGCAGCGGTGAGCAGCACGAGAGCAGCGCCGGCGAGTGCCGGAGCGAGGCGGATGGCGGAGAGCGAGCTGCCGAACAATGTGAGCTCGACGCGGCCGATGAGGGCGATTATCGGGGCCACATCCACGTATCCCCAGGCGAGATGGCGGGCCAGCGCCAGATTGTACAACTCGTCGACAAAGTAGCCGTAGTAGCGGCCCGCGTAGAGATGGAGAATCAGTTTGAGGGCGGCGAGAGCGGCCACCAACATACCGGCAGTGAGCGGGGCGGTGCGGGGCATGGCCTCACCCTACTCCAGGTAGAAGACTTCCTTCATCATAGCGAAGCGCTCGCCGTTTTGCTGGTCGGGAACGGGTTCGAAGAGGCGGCCCATGAACTCCTGCCAGCGCTGGTTGACGGGGTCTTTGTCGAGTTCGTCCCAGGCCTTGTCGAAATCTTCGGTGCGCAGGACCAGGGTCAAATCCTGGCCCCGGCGAAAGACGGAGTAATCGCAGATTCCGACGGCCTTCAGCTTGGCCAGCAGTTCCGGCCAGACCCGCTTGTGTTCGCTCTCGTATTCTTCGATGGCGTCCGGTTTGATGCGCAACTTGAATGCGTAGCGCGGCATATCCCCTCTATGCATAACTGGAGATCGCAGACATGTTCCTGGCCCCACGTTCGGCGGTGATCTTCTCCAGATAGCCGCTCTGGCGGAAGGCATCCATGGCGTCGGCCGGCAGTCCCTTGGAGATGGCCCACTCGCGGATCACGGGGCGAACGTCGTTGGAGAAGGCGTCCTTCAGGCAGGTTTCGGCATCGACCAGCGCGCAACTGGCCTGATATCCGGCGAGCTTCTCGTGGTCCACCATGGCCGCCTTCGCGAACAACTCCATGGCGGTGGTGACGGTCTGGATCATGGCTTCGATCTTGCCCTTGAGATTGTGGCTCTGATCGATCATGTAGGCGATATCGGCGCGCTGCCCGGTCTCCCATTCGAAGTGCGCAATCTCGTGGAAGATGCGGAAGACCTGATAGGGATCGATGGAGCCCATGGTCAGATCGTCATCGGTGTCGAGCAGCCATGCCACAATCTGCTCGATGTTCTGCGCTTGATAGTGGTGGCCGGTGTCCACCAGCACTTTGGCTTTGGGTCCGGCAGCCTGCGACAGCGCCAGCGCCATGCCCCAATCGGCAATGTCGGTATGGTAGAAAGCGGGCTCGAACGGCTTGTACTCCACCATCATGCGCTGGCCCTCGGCGAGCGCGGCATGGGTGGCTTTCAGTCCCTCTTCAAACCAGCGGCGCCGATGCCGAATATTCTGCGTGCCGGGGTAGTTGGAACCATCGGCGAACCAGAGCGAGAGATCGCGGCTGCCCAAGCGCTTCTGAATTTCGACGCTAGCCAGGATATGGTCCAAAGCCTCCTGGCGAATCGCCGCGTCGGGGTTACCCAGCGAGCCGTACTTGTAGTTCTGATCCTGAAATACGTTGGGGTTGATGGAGCCCGGGCGAAGCCCATGCTCGGCTGCCAGAGCCTGCACTTCGGCGCAATCGCCAACGCCTTTGGGCAGATCCCACAGGACGTGCAGCGCGATGGTCGGGCAAACGCCCGTCACGCGGTGCACCTGCCCGGCATCGGCGAACTTCTCCGCCGTGGAGGTAGCCGCGGCTGGCTGAAGGAACTTGCCGAACCGGGTCCCGGTATTGGCAAAGCCCCACGAGGGCAATTCGATATGAAACGCGTTCAACGCGTGGATGATACGATCGGTTTGTTTAGTGGAAATCACGATTTGGCCGCCCGATTCACTATCATCAGTGGTTTAGGGGCGCCAGGTCAAACGGATCCGAAGCAGCGATGAAGGTTTCGCCATGCAGAACGCCGCATGCGCGTCCTTTACAGTGGAAGTTGCGGATATAGTGGTATTTAGATCGCGGAAACCGATGAAAGCACGCCACCTTGCCGGGAGCCGCGAATGCGTAGCGTGTTTTTTCAGATGAAACAAAGGCGCCACGGCCGAAACTGCTTGGCGCGACCCCGAGCGGAGGCATACCATGGTCGAAATGTCATTTCTATGGCTGAGGCGTAGTGCGTTTTTGGCGCTGCTGGCGGGATTCGCCTTCGGCGCGGACCCGGCGAACGTTTCGGAACTGCGGCGCGGCTTCGAGCGCCCGCCGGACGATGCGCGCATGATGGTGCGCTGGTGGTGGTTTGGTCCGTCGGTGACCAAGGCCGAACTGGAACGCGAAATGCGCTTCATGAAAGAAGGCGGCATCGGCGGGTTTGAGGTGCAACCCACCTACGCGCTGGAGCTGGACAACGAGGCCAAGGGCATCCGCAACCTTCCCTACATGAGCGCGGAGTTCCTGGATGCGCTCACCTTCACCGGCGAAAAGGCTAAGGAACTGGGACTGCGCATGGATCTGACGCTGGGCAGCGGATGGCCGTTCGGCGGGCCGCACATTCCGGTGGAACTGGCGTCGCCGCGGTTGCGCGTGGCGCGCGCGGCGCCGGAAGCGATGCCGGCCTTGCAGCCAGGCGAGAAGCTGATCGCGGTGTTCCTGGACGGAAAACCGCTCCTGTTGGCGGACGGCAAGGTGTCCGTACCGGCGGGGACAAGCGGGCAGGCCATGTTCTTCATCTCCAGCCAAACGCGCCAGACAGTGAAGCGTCCGGCGGTGGGCGCCGAGGGTTGGGTATTGAATCACTACGACACCGCCGCGCTTCAGGCGCATTTCAAGGCGGTGGGCGAACCCATGCTGAAGGCGCTGTCGAAGACGCCGCCCTACGCCATCTTCAGCGACAGCCTGGAAGTCTATAACTCAGATTGGACCGGCGATTTCCTGGCGGAGTTCCAGAAGCGGCGGGGCTATGATCTGGCGCCGTACCTGCCCGCGCTGGCCGGCGACATCGGGCAGAAGACCGGCGCGGTCCGCCACGATTGGGGCCTCACCCTCAGCGAGCTTTGCGACGACCGTTACCTGCAACCTCTCAACGCTTGGGCCAAGGCGCACGGCACGAAGTTCCGGTCGCAGACCTACGGGATTCCTCCGGTGACGCTTTCCAGCCAGCGCTTCGTGGATCTGCCCGAGGGCGAGGGCACCCAGTGGAAGCGGTTTTCCACTACGCGCTGGGCCACGTCGGCAAACCACATCTACGGCCGGCCGGTGACCTCCAGCGAGACTTGGACCTGGCTGCACTCGCCGGTGTTCCGGGCCACCCCGCTGGACATGAAAGCGGAGGCCGACCTGCACTTTTTGCAGGGCATCAATCAATTGGTGGCGCACGGCTGGCCGTACACTCCGCCCTCGATACCCGACCCGGGTTGGCGGTTCTACGCGGCCGCCGTGTTCAATCAGCACAACCCGTGGTGGATCGTGATGCCGGATATCGCCACCTACCTGCAACGCGTGAGTTGGCTGTTGCGGCAGGGAGCGCCCGCCACCGACGTCGCAGTCTACATGCCGACGCACGACGCCTTCGCGGGCTTCACCTTGGGACGCGATTCAGTCAATCAGGCGATGGAGGCGTTGATCGGGACGAACCTGGTGCCGGCCATTCTGGACGCCGGGTACAACTTCGATTTCACCGACGATGGCGCGATCCTGGCGAAGGGCATCACGCACAAGATTCTGATTGTGGCCAACGTGGAGCGAATTCCGCTGGCCACCTACCAGAAGATTTCGGAGTACGCCGCCAAGGGCGGGAAGGTGCTCTTCACCAGGCGCCTGCCCTCGCTTGCGCCGGGACTGCGCGAGGAAGGCGACGCGGCGAAGATCCGCGAGCTTTCCGCCAAGTTCCAATTGACCGACGAGGCCAGGTTGGGCGACGCGCTGCATGCCGCGCTGCCCGCGGATTTCACCGTACCGGCGGACGTCGGCGTGGTGCATCGCAAGCTGCCGTACTCGGACATCTACTTTCTGGCAAACACCACGAATCGTGCCGTGCAGGGCAAGGCGGCATTTCGCGTACAGGGGCTACAGGCGGCGTGGTGGGATCCGTTCACCGGCAAAACGTCGAAGGCAGGCATGGACCTGGATCTGGCGCCCTACGAATCGCGCGTGCTGGTGTTCTCCAAGGAGGCCGCGCCGGCCATCCCCGCGATGAGTGGCGTGGCGATTCCGCCGGTAGATGTGAGCGCCAACTGGACGGTGAAGTTCCCGGATGCGCCGGATATACGTATGGCGGCACTGAAGCCGTGGACGGACGCTGAACCCGACAACGCCGAGCGTAAGTTCTATTCAGGCACGGCAACCTACGAACGCTCGGTGGCGGCTCCGCCGGCGATGCTGCGCACGGGGCAGCGGGTGTTCCTGAATTTCGGCGAGGGCACGGTGGTGGACCCGGCCTCGGAGCGGCGCGCGCCTTCCGGCATGCGGGCGTGGCTGGAGAGTCCGGTGCGGGAGGCGGCGCAGGTGTTCGTCAATGGCAAGGCGGCGGGAGCGGTGTGGAAGGCGCCGTTTGAAGTTGAGATCACCGGCTTGCTGAAGCCTGGCGAGAATGCGATTCGCGTGGTGGTGGCGAATCTCGCGCTCAACGTGCTGGCCAAGGATAAGCTGCCGGACTACAAGGAACTGATTGCCAAATACGGCGACAAGTTCCAGGCTCAGGATATGGTGAGCGTACGGTCGCTGCCGGCGGGCATGTTGGGGCCGGTGAAACTGGTGGCCAAGTAGCCGCACATGGATACTCTGGGGTTTGCACCTATCGGACTGCTGCTGGCGGCGGCCATGTCCGTGACCAACGTCATGACCGACGTTTGGCGGAAACGGGCGCTCGACCAGCGCGACTTGTTCCCGGCCACGTTTTGGATTCGTATCGCTGTGGCGGTGGTTTTCGCCCTGGTGCTGTTGGTGCAAATCCTGCGCGGCGAGCCTATCGTGATCCGCGATGCGGGCCTGTTGTTCGGCCTCTTCCAACTCGCGCCCGTCCCCACTTTCATGATCTACCTCGTGCTGGACGTCGGCCTGATTACCATCGTCATGTGGCTGTATTTCCGCGCGCTCCAGATCTCTCCGCTTTCGATGTGCATTCCGTTCCTGGCATTCACCCCGGTGTTTCTGATCCCGAGCACGTACATCATTCTGGGACAGAAGCCGGAACCCATCAAGTTGCTGGGCGTGGCGCTGATCGTGGTGGGGTCGCTGGCCATGCACCGGCAACTGTTCGCCGTGGGGTGGCTGGCTCCCGTCAAGGCCGTGCTGGAATACAAGGGCAGCCGCTACATGCTGATTGTGGCGCTGATCTTTTCACTGACCAACCCGCTGGACGCGAAGCTAGTGAAGATGAGCGACGTCTTCACCGAGAGTTTCGCGTACGGCCTGGGGCTCTGCATTTCGTTCTACCTGCTGGCCAAATCGCAGAAGGGCGATTTCGCCGCGGCAGCGCGCGGCAATGTGAAATGGATCGTTCTGGCGGGGCTGTTCGATGCGGTGTCGCTGCTGTTTCAACTGGCGAGCTACGCGTACATTCCGGTGGTGATCACGGTGAGCATCAAGCGCGCGGGAATCGTGCTGAGCGTGTTTGCGGGATGGCTGTTCTTCCGCGAGCGCGAGATCACCGATAAGGTCATCGCGGCCAGCGTGATGTTCTGCGGCGTGCTGATTCTGTACCTCAAGGTGACGCCCAGCCAGGCGTTCGCCATAGTGGCGGCGACGCTGGTGGGCATGTCGCTCGCGTTGTACGCCACCCGGGAGAAGCGTCCCGGCGCGGAGAAGGCATGATTAACGTTTCGTTCGTGGGATGTGGCGGGATGGCGGCTCACTATCTGGGCGTCTACCGCGATTTGGACTGGGTGCGCGTGGTCAACTGTATCGACGCCGTGCCCGCTGCCGCGCAGAAGGCCGCGGAGACCATTCCCGGGGCGGCGGCCTCGAACGATTTTTCCGCCGCGATGACGGACGAGATCGACGCCGTCATCATCAGCAGCCCCAACCATTTTCACCGTCCGCAGGCAGTGGCGGCGATCCAGGCCGGCAAGCACGTCCTGTTGCAGAAACCGGTAGCTCCCAATCTGGCCGACGCGGAGGCCATCGCCCTGGCGGCGGAGAGATCCACTCACACGGTGGGGCTCTACATGAGCTACTTCGACCAGCCGTTGATCCACGATCTGCGCGACATGGCGAGGCAGGGGTGGCTGGGCGACATCGTGCACTGCTACGCGCGCCTGATGCACAAAGGCGGCATGATGTGGTCGGAGGAAGCGCTCCAGGGCAACCCCAACTGGCGGGGCAGTGTCGAGCAGACCGGCGGCGGCTGTTTCATCCAACTCGCGGTGCACTACGTCCACATCTTTGAATGGGCCACGGGCGCACGCGTGGTACGCGCCAGCGGCTTTGCGCGCAATCTGCACTGCCCCGGCCTCGAAGGCGAAGATCTGGCGGTGGCCGTCTTCGAACTGGATAGCGGCGCCATGCTCACCATCGATACGGCGTGGTGCACGAACGGCGAGGAACTCTCCGTGCACGGCACCAAAGGGCGGTTCACCTACCGCGACAATAAGCTGGCGCTGTGCTCCAACGAGGGGGCATATCACGGACGCGTGGCGGAGTATTCCGGAGGCCTGGTGGCACAGTTCGGTGGCTTTTGGGGCGAAGAGCAGCAGATGGAGATCAAGCCGCCGGCCTTTGCGGACATTACCAACCCGTTAAACCAGCACCTGCAATTCCTGGAAGCGGTGCGCGATGGGCGGCCCGCGCCGGTGCCGATTTCGAGCGGCGTGCGCGACTTGCGGGTGGTGACGGCGCTCTACGAATCCACGCGCACCGGGCGCGCGGTGGAGTGCGGGGTGAACTGTAAATGAAACTCGGCATTGTCTCCGATGAGATCGCGCGGGATTTCGCCGCCGCCTTGCGCGTGGGCGTGCCGCTCGGGTTGCGGCGCTACGAAATCCGCAATCTGGCGGCGGGTCGCGCACCTATGTGCGGCGCGGCGGCCATGCTGGAAGTGGAGCGCCTCGCGCGCGACGAAGGCGTGGAGATTACGGCGCTCTCGCCGGGCCTGTTCAAGAATACTTGCGATGCGGCAACTTTCCGGCGCGAGATGAATGAGGTGTATCCGCGCGCGGTGGAGTGGGCGCATCGCTGGAAATTGCCGGGGCTGATCGTGTTCGGGTTCCATAAGCCGGGCGCTACCGAGGCCACGGCGCCGCAGTTCTCGAGCGCCAATCCGCCGGACCAGGTGGCGGCGTGGCTCGGCGAAGCGGGCGAACGGGCGCACGCCGAGGGCTTGACGCTGATGATCGAGCCGGAGCCGATCTGCTGGTGCGATAGCGGACGCGCCACCGCGGCGCTGATCGCGCGCGCGGGTTCCGCCGCGCTGAAGATCAACTACGATCCGGGCAATGTGGCGTGGTTGGAGAATCGCGACCCGCTGGACGAATTTGCGGTAGTGGCGCCCTGGATCGCCAACGTACATATCAAGGATCTGTGTCCGCTGACGCGCGGCGCGGGATTCCCGGAGTGGGTGCCGGCGGGCGAGGGGATGATCGATTACGCCGCCCACTTCCGCGCTCTTCGCGGCATTGGGTATGATGGCCCCATATCCCTGGAGCCCCACATGGATTTCAGCGCCGAAGCCACGCGGCGTTGCAAGGAAGCAGTAGAGAGAGTGGCAGGTTGATCGCGCCGCTCCCTCACGGTCGCGGAAATGCGCCGTTGACTCATAGCAGGTTGCCCAGCCGCCTGACTAGTCACTGAACAGCAGCGGGGCGAACTCGTGCAGACAGCGCCGCCAGGTCTGCCATTCGTGCGCGGTGCCGGGCGACTCGTAGAATGTCGCCTTGATCCCGGCCTTCTCGAACAGGCCGCGAATCTCATTCGCCCGCTTGTAGAACGCGGCTTCCGTGGTGCCGTAGCCGAACCAGAACACGCGCAGTC
>JAPKZC010000664.1 GCA_026394025.1 Candidatus Solibacter sp. | reverse complement strand
TGGTACACGAAGGACGCAGGCAAGAGCTGGAATGATGTCACCAAGAATATCACCGGACTGCCGGCCTGGGGTATCGTGTCCAGGATTGAGCCGTCGCACTTTGACGCCGCCAGCGCCTACATCTGCGTCGATTTTCACCTGATGGACAACCGCGACGCGTGGGTCTATAAGACCACCGATTTCGGCAAGACCTGGAGCAAAATCTCCGATGGCCTGCCCAAGGGCCCGCTGGCCTACGCGCGCGTCATCGCGGAGAATCCGAACAAAAAGGGCAACCTCTTCGCCGGCACCGGGAATGCGTTCTACTACACCTTGGATGACGGCGCGCACTGGAAGCAGTTGCAGGCGGGCTTGACGGCCCGCCGGTCTCCTGGATCGTGGTGCAGAAGGCGGCGCACGATATCGTGCTCTCCACCTATGGCCGCGGCTTGTACATTATGGAAGACATCACGCCGCTGGAACAGGGCGTGATGGAGACGGCGACGGATGCCACGCCGGAGGTTCGGTTGGTGGCGCCGCGTCCGGCTTACCGCACGGTGCGCGGGCAGGCGCGCGCGCAGTTCAGCTACGTTCTCAAGGCAGCCCCGAAAGCGCCGGTACAATTCGAAATTCTGGATTCCAAGGGCGTGCTGGTTCGCAGGCTGAACAACGTGGCCACCGCGCACGCGGGCCTCAACCGCGGATCCTGGGATCTGCGCTACGAGGCGCCGCCGCTGGTAGCGCTGCGCACGACGCCGCCAGAGAATCCGCACATCTGGGAAGAGCCGCGCTTTGCGGGCCAGGAGACCCGCGGCATCACGCATTGGGGACTCTCGCCGGCGGAAGTGGGTCCCATCGCGGCGCCCGGCCAGTATAACGTGAAGATGACGGTAGACGGGCGGAGCTACACCCAGCCCCTGAGCATCCTGCGGACGCCGGATGGCCATGCCGACGACGCCGCGCTTCAATCCAGCGTGCGGCTGCAACTCAAGGTGCGCGACGATATCACGGCGGTGAGCAACATGACCAACCAGTTGGAGTGGATGCGGCGCCAGTTGGAGGATCAGGCGAAGGGGCTGGCGGGCAAGGCGAGCCTGCTCAAGCTGATCAACGAGATCGATAACAAGATGCAGGATGTGGAGTATCAACTGATCACGCGCGCCGACGCGCTGAGCGACGACAAATACTTCCAGACGGCGTACAACTTGTACCAGAACTTCCTCTGGCTGAACGGCGAGATCGGCACTGGAGCAGGTGACGTGCAGGGGTCCGGCGATTGGGGTGCAACGGAAACCGCCATCGGCCTGGTGCTGGATCTCGAAAGAACTTTGGAGAAGGTGAAGGGCGAGTACAAGGCGCTGATGGAGAAGGACGTGCCGGCGTACAACAAGCAGATCGAGGGCAGTGGTGTCGCTCCGTTGACCAGCACCGGCGCCCCAGCGCCGCCTCCGTCGCAGCGCGGGCGCTAAGCCCCCGACCTGGGTCGGGTGGACGCCGTCAATCCGCGCGGTCCGGGCGGTTGCCTTGTGCGCCTTGATGGCCTCGACGGCAACTTTGGCTTCAGGCTGGGCGGGTAACTTTGCGGGTTTGGGGGCATTGGATTTAGTTAAGTCAGAGAGCTTCCGGCGCCGGCCGGGCCTTGGGGTGAGTTCGTCACTGACAGGGAGCCCGATGAATGAAGTCCATTCGCAGAATGCTCCGGGATACGACTTCCGGGACTGAGGCGTAAACTCCAAATTGCTGGATTCGCGTATGCGGTGGGCTGGCTGGCGAGCGTCGGGCTCCGGTTTTTCGAGATCCGCGTAGCAGGGCATTGATGCGCGGGCCGCACCAGCCGACGCCCGCGCGGAGAAGGAGTGATTAAGTGAATATCTTCACAGCGTTACTATGCATGTTGCCGGTACTAGTCCCATTCGAAAAAGACGGTAAGTGGGGTTACAGAGACGGCAGCGCGAGGGTCGTCATTTCGCCGCGCTACGAGGTGGCCCAGGGATTCACCCCGGAAGGCATTGCGGCGGTGGTGGACCAAAACGGCTGGGCCTACATCGACGCCGGCGGACGCGTGGTAATCCGGCCCCTGGTGGTGGACAACGGTCCCGACGAATTCAGCGAAAGCCTGGCGAGGTTCCGGCAGGGCGGCAAAGTGGGCTTCTTCGACACTCGCGGCAAAGTGGCTATCCCACCCAGGTTCAGCTTCGCAATGCCGTTTTCCCAAGGCCGGGCGGCGGTGTGCGACGGTTGCGTGGAGCGGAAGGAAGGCGAGCACCTGGCGATCCGCAGGGGACGGTGGGGATACATCGACTCGCGCGGCGACCTGATTATCCCGCAACAGTTTGAACAGGCCGAAGCGTTCCGCAATGGGCGCGCCCGCGTCCGGCTCGGCGGCGCCTGGCGGCTGATCGATATGACGGGAAGACCGGATGCCCGCGGCGTGAACGCAAAATAGCATGGTCGCTTTTCTGCAAAGTGGGAGATAATTCAGGACGGCACCCATTACCAAAGACCCCTATTGAGTACCCCCTAGGCCTTGCAAACCTTTGTTAACCGGTATACACTCGATTGACAATAATAGAGTTGCACGCGTCACTCGCGGTGCAACCGCTGACTGCTGCGCTGGAGGCCGATACGACCGTTAGGATCCCAATTTTCCGTGTTTTCGCTTGCTGGTGCATTGCCACCGCGGCCCATGCCGGAATTCTCGTTTCCCGGACCCCACAGGGCCTACAATTCACCGACGCGGTGGCCGTCACTTTCAATACCAAGGACAAAGCCCTCAACCTCGGTGCCCAACCCAAGCTGTCCGGCCCGATTTCCAAATTGCCCGCCACCCCCTTGAATGGAGTCCTGCTCCAGGATTCCGACGCCGGCGTCCTGGCCCATTATGAACAGGGTAAGGCCGAATACCTGCTCCCCCAGGGTCTGCCCAAGACAGCGCCGGACAACCCCGCGGCCATCTGGAAGACCACCAAAATCTCCTACAAGAAATCCGCTCAGGACAAAGTCGGTAGCGAGGTTGCGGCGGCGGCTTTCGTCGCGTTCCTTCCGGCAGGCGCCGAAGAACTCACCCGTCTTTGCATGGACGAAGCGGCGCTCCAGTTGATCGGGGGCAAAGGCAAGAGCTTCGCGGCGCAGATCGAACTCATGTCCGCCGTGGTCAAAGCCTACGCCTCCAACGCCGCCATGGCGCCCCTCGGCAAGTTCGTCGAAGATTCGATGCGGGGCCGGTACGACCAGTTTGAAAGCGGCGCCGCCGGCGTGGACGTCCTCACCCAAGGTCTGAAATTCGTCGAGCTCTCCCAGGCCGTCTATCCCAACCACCCGGAACAGGAAAAGCTGCGCAAGGCGCTCACCGGCCGTAAAGAGTGGCTGGATCGCAAGATCGCCATTTTGCGGGCTTTCACTGCCGCCGAACAGTGGGACGCCTTCCGGCTGGG
>JAPKZC010001027.1:6180-11057 GCA_026394025.1 Candidatus Solibacter sp. | reverse complement strand
GCGGCGCACAGTTCCAGATTTTCTTTCCGGCGGTCCAGGCGCGGCGTACCGAAATCCCTGTCCTCCCCGTGGCTTCCGCGTCCTCGGGAACCGAGACCATCCTGCTCGCTGAAGATGAAGAAGGGGTTCGCCGCTACGCCCAAGAGACCTTGGAGCGGCGCGGCTATCGCGTGTTGGCGTGCTCCCACGGGCCGGAAGCCATCGAGCGTGCCCGGCAGCATTCAGGTTCCATCCATCTTTTGATCACCGATGCCGTCATGCCAGAGATGGGCGGCGCCGAACTCGCCGCGCTGTTTGCGGATTGCCGTCCCGGCGTTCCGGTACTGTGCATGTCCGGCTACAGCGCGATGGTCTGGCCGGGAGCCGACACCCAGGCAAGCTATCTCCAGAAGCCCTTCACCCCGACCGTGCTGCTGACGCGAGTCCGGTCCCTGCTCGACCGTGGCGAAGTGGCTCGCCCCGTTTGACGGCTGCTACTAGTACCCTGGACCTTGCTTCCGAATCCCTACTGCTGGAAAATGTAATATGAGACAAGGAGGTCCTTAAATTGCCTGATCTGACCCAAGGGTATCAGCCTGGCGGCAACGGCAACAATCGCATAGTGGAGAAGATTTACCAGGAGTCCTCGCTCGACCCTCGCCTTCCCGAGAATCAGCTCGCACACTCGCTGTTCAAATGGAACTTCATGCCCTACGCCAGGCGCAACTGGGCCTACGATGCAAGCATGTGCAACTGCGAGGATCTGGCGATGGCTCTCCAGGCAGCCTGGAGCTACCTTAGGACTCGGCCGGGGGGACCGACGAATCTGGCAATGCTGGGCAAGGCGGAGAAACTCAAGTGCTCGCCCTACGCCATGATCACCAAGCCATGGCAGGTGTTCGCCGGCCCCGCGCGCGGCAACGTTCGCCGGCCGCTCGATGGCAAACTCGATGGACGGTGCCTGTTCCCCAACCACTGGGTCTGCAAGATCGGGCTTACGTACTTCGACCCCACCTTCGATCGCACCACCACAAATTCGGCGGACGCTGTCGAACGCCATTTGATGAGGCTGAATCTGCATCTCTGGGTTACCAAGGACGCCCCCCGCTTCCTCTACCTGCAAAACCGGGCGGATCCGGCTCCGCAATTCGCCGACTCCTGGAACGAATTGGATGCCGCCGGCTGGATTTCAGCGGAGGACTGGAAGGCCAAGACCGCGCGCTTCGGCCATTCCCGTTCCGCCGATCTCGTGAAACTGGACGCTGCCCTGGACGCCTTTCAGAAAGATGGCTTCCCGGCATTTCCGCCGCTGAAACAAGCCTTCACGGATTGGTACGCCCGGAATCCCAAGGAGGCCAGCACGCGGAACTTCGAAGACTGCGTCGCTGGGCTGGCTTCGTTCCTGAAAGTGCCTGTCCGCACGCCGGTCTAGGACAGTTACCCGCGCAGCACCTCGGCGAACATCGCCCGATCCACATTGCCGCCCGAGAGCACCGCCGCCACCCGCCGCCCGCGCAACCGGCCGCGCTCTTGCAGAATCGCCGCCACCGCCGCCGCGCCCGCACCCTCGGCCACATTGTGCGTGTCGTCGAATACCGCCCGCATGGCCTCCGCCACTTCGTCGTCGTTCACCATCACCATGCGCGAAACATGCGCGTACATCAGTGCCAGCGCACTGGCATCGGGAACCGGAACCGCCATCCCATCCGCCAACCGCGTCCCCGCCGGCGAGACTACCACTTCCCGCCGCGCAAACGATTCGTAGTACGCCCGCGCATGCGCCGACACCACCCCGACTATCTCCGCCTGCACCCCCAACGCCGCCCGCGCCGCGCACATCCCCACAATCCCCGACCCCATGCCGATCGGCACGTACGCTACATCGATGCCTTCCACCGCACGGAACAATTCCCACGAATAGGTCGCCGTCCCCTCCACCAGCCACTCGTGAAACGCCGGTACGAAGTGGTGCCCCCCGGCCTCCGCGAACCGGCGCGCTTCCTGCCGCGCCTCTTCGAAATTCTCCCCGTGCTCCACCAGCCTGGCGCCCAACCCCACCATCGCCCGGTTCTTCCCCGGCGAGTTGCCGTGCGGCACATACACCACCGCTTCCACGCCCTCGCGCCGCGCCGCGAACGTCACCGCCTGCCCGAAATTCCCGCGCGTCGCCGTCACCGCCACCCGCGCCGCGCCGCCCGTTTCCCGCAATCGCCGGAAATACACCAGCGCCCCGCGCATCTTGAACGCCCCCAGCGGTCCGTGATTCTCGTGCTTCAGCCAGACTTCGCATCCCGCCCGCTGGCTCAGCAACGGCCAACAATGCTGCGGGGTCGGCGGCATCGCCTCGTACACAATCTGGCACGCGTTTTCGATTCTTGCCCGTGCGGGGAGACTGATTTCACCAACATTTGTTTTATTCATGAAGTCCCAAATTGTAATGCTACCGTGAAGCTGTAAGCGGATGCGCTCATCCCCCCACGGAACAAACCCTGGGGCCCTTACGTCTAGGATAGAGATGATGAGAGCTTGACATGCCGAATCCAAAGAAACGTTCCCGTGCCTGGGTCCTCCTTGCCCTCCTCCCCGCGTCTCCGCCTCCGCCATCTCCTTCTCCGTGCGCGCCCTGAGCCGCACGCCCCCCAAGATTGACCCCGAAAAGCTGGTCAAAGTGGGGCGCATCGACCTCGCCCGCGCCGTGGTCGCCACCGGGAAGATCGAGCCCACCACCAAAGTGGAGATCAAATCCAAAGCCTCCGGCATCATCTTGAAACTCCCGGTGAATGTGGGCGACCGCGTGCATCAGGGCCAGGTGATCTGTGAGTTGGATCAGAACGATCTATTACCGCGGGTGCGGCAGGCGCAGGCGTCACTCGGCATGGCGGAAGCGATGCTGAAAAGCGCCCAAGCCGAGTACGAGCGCGCCAAGGACCGGACCTGCCGTTCCTGAAGCGCGATATGGAGCGGGCACGCGAGATGTTTCGCCAGAAAGTCGCCCCGCAAATTGCGCGCGACGACGCCGAAAAGAATTACGAAATGGGGAAGAACCGCCAGCAGCAGGCCATCGTCGCCCTGGGCGTATCCAACGCCGCCATACGCAAGGCCGAAGCCCAGGTGGAACAATCGCGCGCCCAACTTGCCACCACCGAAGAGGACTTGCGCAACGCCACCATCGTGTCGCCCATCGACGGCGTCGTGCTGTCGCGCGACCGCGAGGTGGGCGATGCGGTCAGCTCGATTCTCACCATGGGCAGCGGCGCCACTCTGATCATGGCGCTGGGCGACCTGCGCGAGGTCTACGTGAAGGGCAAGGTGGACGAGAGCGATATCGGCAAGGTTTTCCTGGGGCAGGCGGCGCGCATCACCGTGGAATCCTACAAGGACCAGAAATTCGCCGGCAAGGTCACCAAGATTTCCCCCATGGGAGTAGAAAAGGAGAACGTCACTACCTTCGAAGTGAGGGTCTCCATCTCCAACCAGGCGGGCAAGCTGATGGCCACCATGACGGCTAATGCCGAGATCCTGCTGGAAGAGCGTAAGGGCGTGTTGGCGATTCCCGAAGGCGCCATCATTTACGGCAAGGACCGCTCCATCCATGTGGAGATACCCGACGCCGGCACCGAGACCGGACGGCGCCGCGTGACGGTGGCCACCGGCATCGGCAACGGCTCGCGCACCCAGAGCACCAGCGGTCTCAGCGAAGGGCAGCAGGTAATCCTCCAGTAGGGGGCGGCATGCTGCTCTACCTGCACGAACTCTTCACCCAGGTTGTTTCGGCGCTACTGCGCAACAAGTTGCGCAGTTTCCTGACCATGGCGGGGATTGCCTGGGGCGTGGCTTCCATGGTGCTGATCGTGGCCATGGGCGACGGCTTCAAGGCCGGCCAGCGCGACCGGTTCAAGCAACTCGGTGAGAACATCGTGATCCTGTTCCCCGGGCGCACGGAAAAGCAGGCCGGCGGTTTGCGCGCGGGCCGGCGCATTCGCCTGAACTACGACGACCTGCGCGACATCAAGACCGAGTGTTTCCTGGTGCGGAACATTGTCGCCGAACTACAGAATCAGGCGCGCACTACCAGCCGGTTCAACGGCGGTACATTCTCCGTGATGGGCGTGGAGGCGCCTTACGCAACCATCCGCACCATCCCCATCCACCGCGGGCGCTTCCTGGCGGCCCAGGATGAAGAGGGTGCGGCGCGGGTCGCGGTAATCGGCGACAACGTGCGCAAGGTGCTGTTCGGCGAGCGCACGGTGGCACCGGGAGATATGTTTTCCATCAACGGACTGCCCTTCCGCATCGTGGGCCTGATGCCGCCCAAGGACCAGAACAGCAGCTACAACGGGATGGACAGCGACAAGATTTTCGTGCCGTACTCCACCATGGTGCGCGATCTCCCGCCGGACGACCGGAACTTCCGCCCCGGCATTGTCAGCGACATGATTTACGTCCCGGCCGACCTGAAGAGCTGGAAGCAGGCGCGTGAGCAGGTAATCCGGGTGCTGGCGCGCAATCATCAGTTCGACCCCGCCGACCCGAGCGCGGTCCACGCCTGGGACACGGTGGAAAATGCCGAACTCGTGGACAGCATGTTCACCTCCATGACGGCCTTTCTGGGCGCGATCGCGGTGGTGACGCTGACCCTGGGCGGAGTCGGCGTGATGAACATCATGCTGGTTTCGGTGACTGAACGCACGCGCGAGATCGGCCTTCGCAAGGCATTGGGGGCCACCCGCCGGCGCATCCTCGCGGACTTTCTGCTGGAAGGCGTGCTGCTGGCCGGAATCAGCGGACTGGTGGGTTGGGCCGGCGCCTACGGTGTGGCGGCGGCCGTGAATACGCTTCCCAAGCGCGAGATGTTCGCCGGGTTGCCGGTGAACGGCAGCACCACCGCGCTCGCGTTT
>JAPKZC010001027.1:5830-6162 GCA_026394025.1 Candidatus Solibacter sp. | reverse complement strand
CGTGATCGCCGTTTCTTCCGCGCTGTGGCCGGCATGGCGCGCCGCCCGGCTGACTCCCGTGGAGGCCCTGAGTTATGAGAGGTGACGCGTGACCGCCGGGTCCATCGTCCGCGAGGCGGCGCAGGCGCTGCGCTTCAACCGGCAGCGCAGCATCCTCACCACGGTCAGCCTCGCCTGGGGGGTGGCGTGTTTCGTGATCCTCAATGGGTATGGCGATGGCTTCCACCGCGCCCTGCTCAAGGCGTTCCGTTCGCAGGGACAGGATCTCGTGCTGGTCTTCGGCGGCCGGACCTCCACCCAGGCGGGCGGCGAACGCGCCGGGCGCCGTATCC
>JAPKZC010001027.1:0-5824 GCA_026394025.1 Candidatus Solibacter sp. | reverse complement strand
CCATCCGCGAAGCCGCGCCCATGATTGCGGCCATCTCGCCGGAAATGCTGATGCGCGGCAGTACCGTGGTCCACGGATATCGTCAGCACACCATCACGGTGCGCGGCGTGCATACGGAGTACGGGCGGGTGCGCAATCAGACCATGGGGACCGGGCGTTGGATCGTGCCCGAGGATGAGATGCAGAAGCAGCGCGTCGCCGTGCTGGGCGCCAAGGCGGCCGAAAACCTCTTCAGCGAGGTGTCCCCCGTGGGCGAGGAGATCACCATCAACGGCCTGCGATTCACCGTGATCGGGGTACTGCTGACCAAAACGCAGGTGGCCAATTACGATACGCCCGACAACGAGTGCATCTTCATTCCCTACGAAACCAGTTCGCTCTACCGCGACCTCAAATACCCCACCTATTTTGTGTGGACGCCGGTGAATCCGGAGTTCCGCGAACAGTGCCTGCGCCAGATGCGCGAGACCATGGCGCGTCTGCACAACTGTTCGCCGCGCGATGAGCGCGCCGTGCGCACGGTGGTCTTCAGCGAGTTCGAACGCATGGTCGACACTATGGGGATTGCGCTGCGCCTGCTGCTGGGGTTCATCGGATCGCTGACGCTGGCCATCGGCGGCGTGGGCCTGGCCAACATCATGCTGGTGTCGGTGACGCAGCGCACGCGCGAAATCGGCATTCTGAAAGCTATCGGCGCCACCCGGCGGTCCATCCTGTGGCAGTTCCTGCTGGAGGCGATGACCATCGTTACCGTCGGCGGCGTGCTCGGCGTGGCGACGGGATGGGCGATCACGTCGCTGCTCGGCACGCTGCCGTTGCTGGGGCCGCTGTTCAAGGACACCAGCGGGCAAGGCGATATTCACCTGCGGATCTCCACCGCCGCCGTGTTGACGTCCACCATCCTGCTGGAAAGCGTCGGCCTGATCGCCGGACTGCTGCCCGCCATCAAGGCATCGCGCCTCGATCCCATCGAGGCGTTGCGGTATGAGTAGCGCGGCATAGGCTGCTCGTTCCCCCGGGCTCCCCCGCTTTGCTACCATCGCAATGCATGGACCCCTCCGATCGCGAGCGCTACTCGCGGCAAATCCTGTTCCCCGGTATCGGTGAACGCGGGCAGGAAGCGCTCTTGCGTTCCCACGCGGCAATCGCCGGGTGCGGCGCGCTGGGTAGTTTCCACGCTGCCGCGCTGGCCCGCGCCGGTGTGGGCCGGCTCACCCTGATCGACCGCGATTACGTCGAGCCCAGTAACCTGCATCGCCAGTGGCTCTTTGAAGAGGCCGACGCCGTCGAGGCCCTGCCCAAAGCCGCTGCCGCCGAACGGCGCATCGCGCGCATCAATTCGTCCATCCGCGCGCAAGGAGTCATTGCCGATCTCACCAACGCCAACGTGGCCGAACTACTGGGCGATGCCGATATCGTCCTGGATGGCACGGATAACTTCGAGACCCGCTACCTGATCAACGATTTCGCCGTGAGCCGCGGCATCCCGTGGGTCTACGGTGCGGCCGTGGCTGCCTACGGCATCACCATGCCGGTGATCCCCGGCCGGACTGCGTGCCTGCGCTGCGTCTACCCGGACCCGCCCTCTGGAGCGCAGCCCACCTGCGAAACCGCCGGCGTGCTGAATGTGATTGTTTCCGCCGTGGCCTCCATTCAGGTGGCCGATGCGTTGCACATACTCACCGGCGCCACTCTGCATGCGCGTATCACCACTCTGGACCTTTGGAACGGAGGCATCCGTCAGATCGATGCGCCGGCGCGCGATCCCGATTGCCCCACGTGCGCGCGCCGCGAGTTCCCCTACCTCGAAGATGCCCGCCGCCCCTCCGAAAGCCTCTGCGGCCGCAACGCAGTGCAGATCTCCGGCCCGCCGCGACCCATCGACCTCGCGGCGTTAGGGGTCCGCCTGGAACCGCTCGGCCAGGTGCGCGCCAACGAATATGCCCTACGCTTCTTCACTCCCCCTTTCGAACTCACCGTCTTTCCCGACGGCCGTGCGATTGTCAAGGGCACCAGCGACAGCGGAATCGCCCGCAGTCTCTATGCGCGTTATGTAGGATAGGTTCGGGCTGACCGGCCGGGCGGCCCCAGTCGGCCCTCCCGCCCGGAGGCCCACAGACGTCCATGGGAAGGGCGCTAGTCATAGTTGGCCACGATTCGGCCCATTGCCGTCGCCAAGCCGACTTGGACTAATCCGGCGAGAGGTTGAACGTTTCGGCTGATACCATCCGGCAGGCAACCGAAGCCAAGAGCGAGATCGCGGAAGCCGCCAAGCTCGGAACGACCTCGCCCTACATCGCCGCACCGGAGAGGGCCCTGACCTGCCTGGTGACAGACGGCGCCGCGGCCCCATCGGCCCTGGCTCCCCACCGGGCGCCGGGTGTTACGGTGGTCGTGTGGAAACAGTGAATCGGCTACGCCAACAAGATGGAAAGGTACGAACTCACACCCGGCCCGAAGTGAAGCGCCGGTCGCAACGCGGGTGCTACGAAAAGGCCACCGTGCACGCGGGTCTCGACGAAGCCTTTCTGTGCCACGTGGGCTTTGTTGTCGAAGGCCGGCCGAAGGCGATTCGGACCGCATTCGGGCGCGATGGTGAGAAGCTCTATCTTCACGGTGCACCTCTCAGCCGTATGCTCACGACGCTGGAGGTACAAAGGCAACCGCCACGGCGGCACCGTCGCACGAGCAACCATCCATGCGGTAGGGCTGTGGGCATGCCTCCTTCCTGGTTCGGTGGGCGCGGCGGCGCAGAAGCAGAATGAGGCGTACCAGTTGCACGTTCATCGTGCGCCATCGCCGATCGTGATCGACGGAAGCGCGCACGAACCAGCTTGGCAATCGGCCGAGGTTGCGGGCAGTTTCTGGATGGTGTTGCCGATGGACACCAGCCGGGCGAAAGTGCGAACCGATGTTCGCATGGCGTACGACGATCACCACTTGTACCTCAGCGCCATCTGCTATCACGGCGACGTTGCAGGGCCCTATATGGTAGAGTCGCTCCGGCGGGACTGGTCGTTTGTCAACAACGACAACTTCATCTTCTTCCTCGACACCTTCGACGACCAGACCAACGGCTTCACTTTCGGAGTCAATGCCGCGGGAGCGCAGTGGGATGGCCTGCTCTACGAAGGGGGTAAAGCGAACCTGAGTTGGGATAACAAGTGGACCTCCGCGGTAAAGAACTACGAGGATCGCTATGAATTGGAGATCGCCATCCCTTTCAAGAGCATTCGCTATAAGAAGGGCATCACGCGGTGGGGCGTCAACTTCAGCCGTCTGGATCTGAAGACCACGGAGAAGTCCTCGTGGACTCCGATAGCACGCCAGTTTCCGACCGCAGCGCTCGCATTGGCTGGCGTTCTGCTGTGGGACGAGGCGCCTCCGTCCCCGGGCCCCAACATCTCGCTGATCCCGTATGCGCTCGGCGGTATCGCCCGCGACTACGAAGCGAACACGCCATCGACTGCCCGGCATGACATCGGAATCGATGGAAAGGTGGCCATCGGTTCGGCCCTCAACCTGGATTTGACCGTGAATCCCGACTTTTCCCAAGTCGACGTCGACCAGCAGGTGACCAATCTCGACCGCTACGAGCTGTTCTTCCCTGAAAAGCGCCAGTTCTTTCTCGAAAACGGGGACCAGTTCACGAACTTCGGGTATGCCACCATTCGTCCGTTCTTCAGCCGACGGATTGGTCTCGGTGGGGTGCCGATCCGTTTCGGAACTCGTCTGAGCGGGAAGTTGAATAAGGACTGGCGTCTCGGCGTGATGGAGACGCAGACAGGAGCGGCGGATGACCTAGGCGTGCCGCCGCAGAACTTCGCTGTCTTGGCGCTACAGCGCCGCGTCTTCTCCCGTTCGAACATTGGCATCATGCTGGTGGACAAAGAGTCCTCAAGCTACCATCCGGCGGGGATGCCGCCGGCACAATCGAGTTACAACCGCAACCTGGGCATGGAATACAATCTGGCGTCGGCGGATAACCTGTGGACCGGCAAATTGCTCTACCTGAAGTCGTTCTCGTCCGGTAATCAAGGCAGCGGCGCCGTGTATGCGGGTCATTTGCAGTACAACAGCCGCCGCTGGCTGATCAACGGGCAGGTGGAAAGTGTCGATCAGAAGTACAGTGCCGAAGTGGGCTACGTACCGCGGAGCGGCTATCATCGCGGTCTGGCGACAATCGGCTATACGTTCCTGCCAGAGGGTGGCCGTGTCTTGAGTCATGGCCCTACTTTGAACAGCACCAACTTCTTCGACTCGCCGGGGAATCTCAGCGACTATGAGACCACGCTGAGTTACACAGTGACACTGCGGAGCCTCAGCGTTTTCACGGCTTCGGCCGGCGCCGACTTCGTACGCTTGCTGCGACCTTTCGACCCGACCAATTCAGGTCGCGAGAAGCTGGACGCGGGCAGTGTGCATCGCTGGAAGTTCTGGACCACGAAGTTCGCCTCCAAGCCGCAGAGTTTGTTCCGCTATGGCTTCTCGTCGCAGTACGGGGGCTACTACGCAGGCGGAACGAGGCTCAACTTGAGCGGCACGATAGGATATCGCTTCCAACCGTTTGTCAGTCTGGCCGGCGCCGTTAGTTACAGCGACATCCGTCTGCGGCAGCCGTGGGGACCCACCACCTTCTGGTTGATCGGCCCGCGATTCGATGTCACGCTGACGAACACGCTCTATTTCACAACGTTCGTTCAGTACAATGAGCAGCAGAAGAACCTGAACGTAAATACGCGTGTGCAGTGGCGCTACAAACCGGCATCCGACGTGTTTCTGGTCTGGACTGACAACTATATGCCCGACTACCTGCAACCGGGCCAGAACATTCCCGGGTTGTTCTCTGTTCGGAATCGCGCGCTCGTGCTGAAGTGGACGTACTGGTGGAACCTATAGCACCCTGTGGGGGTGTACCATGCTCGCTGCCCCGGCGTTTTGGGGGTTTGGGTAGTTCAGAGCTGAGCGTCATCGCGGGCGCCTGGCTGGAAAACGCCCCATACCCCGACCCTTGATGTGCGGTTGGCCGAAGCGAACTGGAAGTTAGGATGTGGGAGTTTGCTGATTCCTGTCGTGACACGCCTCTCCATGAGAACGAGTAGTGCCGGGCTGCGCATTGGGCTACACTGATGCCGTCATGAATCATCGGCGTGCATTCCTTCAGACCGTGACGGGGGTGGGAGCCGCGGCGGCCACCGCGCAGGCCGCCCCGCCGTCCACCGAAACCGACCGCCAGTATTGGGTACGGACCATGGGGAAAGTGGCGGAACCCGTGTTGACCAATCTGGCCGCGGGGACGCTGAAGCGGAACATGCCGGTGGAGTGTGTCACCGGTAACGTGGCCGACCGCCGCAAAGTGACCCACCTGGAGGCCATCGGACGGCTGCTGGCGGGCATCGCGCCGTGGCTCGAAGTGCCGCTCGACACCGGTCCCGAACGCGACCTGCAACAGCGCTACGCCGCACTCGCGCGAGCCGCCATCCGAAACGGCGCGGATGCGCAATCGCCCGACTTCCTCAACTTCCACGAAGGTTCGCAACCCTTGGTGGACTGCGGCTTCCTGGCGCAGGCGCTGCTGCGCGCGCCCAACGAATTGTGGAAAAAATTGGACACCGCAACGCAGAAGAACCTGGCGGCGGGTCTGCTTTCCTGCCGCGCGATCACGCCGGGACAGAGCAACTGGCTGCTCTTCGCCGCCACCGTGGAGGCCGCCCTGGCCATGATGGGCGAGCGGTTTGACGGCATGCGGATCGATTACGCCGTGCGCGCTCACCAGCAGTGGTACGTGGGCGACGGCGTGTATGGCGACGGGCCGCGTTTTCAC
>JAPKZC010000423.1:781-3742 GCA_026394025.1 Candidatus Solibacter sp. | reverse complement strand
GCTCCGCGAGCAGGGCTACACGTGCAGCCACCTGACCAGCCAGCGGGCGGACCTGGAGACGGTGTTCCTGACATTGACCGGAAGGAGCGTACGCAACGCATGAGTTACACGGCATTTCAGGCTTTGGTGCGGCGCGATCTGCGCCTGTTCTTTCTGGATAAGCGCGCGGTGACAATGAGCTTCGTCGCGCCCATCGTGATCGGGTCGTTCTTCGGATATATCTTTGGCGGTGTGGACCAGGACCGCCCGGCGTCGAAGATCGCCGTGGCGGTGGTCAATCAGGATAACAGCGAAGTTTCCCGCAAGGTGGTAGCGGCGCTCGGGGCGGATGCGGCGTTGGATGTGAAACGCCGGGCACTCGAAGAGGCGCGCGAAGCGGTGCGCGGCGGCAGGACCATGGTGGCGGCCGTGATTCCGCCCGGCTTTGCGGAACGCGCGGGAAAGGCGTTCTTCCGCGGCCGCGACAAACCGGAGATTCAGTTGCTATACGACCCTTCGCACGGCACCGAGGTTCAGGTGGTGCGCGGCGTCTTGACGCAGCACGTCATGGAAGTGATCAGCCGGGAAACCATGAGCGGCCCGGGTTCGCAGCGCCTGCTGGACGACGCACTGCGCGACCTGAACCAATCCCAGGGCATGAAATCGGCGGACCAGGCCGCGATGCGCCGCATGCTGCAAGGCATGGGGGAGTGGAACCAACGGCAGCAAGCCAATCCGCAGGAGCAAGCCAACTCCGGCTTCAGCATGCCGTACACGGTGAGCCAGGAGGCGGTGACGGCTCGCCGGGGAGTGAAGTACAACAGCATGGCTCACTCGTTCGCCGGGATGTGCGTACAGTTCATCCTTTTCATGGGGATCGATGCCGGGATGGTGGTGCTATATCAGCGGCGCAGCGGGCTGTGGAAGCGGCTGCAGGCGGCGCCGCTCTCGCGCTACGTGATTATCGGCAGCCGGGCGGCGAGCGCGGCAATCGTTGCCGTGATCATCATGCTGACTGTGTTTGGCTTCGCGCGGGTGGTGTTTGGGGTCAGGATCGAAGGCAGTTTCGCCGGCTTCCTGGGGGTGTGCGCGGCCTTCGCGATCATGACGGCGACGTTCGGCCTGCTGGTGGCGGTGCTCGGCAAGACCCCGGAGGCGACGCGCGGCATCGCCATCCTGGTGACGCTGATCCTGGTCATGCTGGGCGGGAGTTGGGTGCCGGCGTTCGTCTTCCCGCAGTGGTTGCAGAAGGCGACCTTCGCGGTGCCGACCCGTTGGGCGGTGGATGGGCTGGACGCGATGATATGGCGCGGTTCCGGCTTCGACGCCGCGATGGGGCCGATCGGCGCGCTGCTCGCTTTCGCCGCGGTGTTTGGCGCGATCGCGGTATGGCGCTTTCGCTGGGAGTCGGAGGGGTAGAAGCAATCAATCCCTAGCTTGGCGGAGCGGGAACCAAACATGCTGAGTATTTGACCCGGAGCCTTCGCATCGACTGACGTCGGTGTTCTTGGAGCGAGCTAACTTCCCAAAACTCGCCCGTCCCAGGCGCGGCCTCCCAGATAAAGCGACATCAGGTAGATTGCCACCGCTACGCCCAGCGGCGCGCCACCATAGGCTTCCGCGTTGGAACCTAGGACGCAGCCGACAAGTCCTTGGATCACCGCGAAGAACACCCGCCCACTGGTGAATCTCCACCGGCGCTGCGGCAAAGGGACGCGCATCGTGGGGTAGCGGCCAATAGCCAGGGCGGCAAGCGCGAAGGCGAGACCGGCGGCGGGGTTCAACGGCAAAACCAGCACGAGCAGCAATCCCAGAAACGCCGCATCCTTGGCCAGCAGAATCTGCCAACCGCGGAGCGGGAGCAGGCGATAGCGGTTCATGGCGGCGGCGGAATCCAACCCGAAGAGACATTGCGTGTACGACGTGTGCTCTTCCGATCTCCACGCGCCAGACTGTGCCGCCGATACTGAGGAGCAGCGCCAGGTACGCGTCCAGCACGGTCAGCATCTGCCGCAGGTTGGAACTGATGAGGCCGCCGAGAAGGCCGGGGATCCGTGGGAGCGGGACCAGACGTTCCACGTTCCACGTAAGCGCCCGGGTGAGTTGGCCCACCAACTGAATCGCCACGGCGAAGCCCACGAAGAGCAAGGCCAGCCCGAGTCGGGCGCGCAGCATCAGCAGCAGCACGGTGAGCCAGAGGACGGGGCTGAAAGCCAGACTGGCCAGGCGGAGCGCGGCCCGGTTGCGCAGACTGATGGGCCACAGGGCGAGCCGGATGGCGGGGATCTTGTCCAGGGGGTCGCTGGAAATCGGAAACAGCAGCAGCACGCCGAGGAGGAGAAGAAAGGGCTCGGCGCTGACGGGTTTGACGCCGGCGACCAGAGCGCCCCAAATCAGCAGGGCGACAAACAGAAAGAAGTTATTGGTCTTGAGCGCCGTGTACGTATTCAGGTCGCGGCGCGCGCTGGTGGCGAGGGCCCGTAAAATGGCAACCACTACAGTTAAGCCGAAGCTTTGCATTGCTCTGGTGGCGTTACGCTTCAGCTTCATCGCCTCGGCATCATGGCCGTGGACAACGGCGTCAACCCTTCACAGATTGCGCGCGAACTCGAACCTGCCAGGAAATGACGTCTGGTGGTGGCCATAATGGGACCCTCGTATCTACTCTACGGCCGGAGGCCACTTGCCGCGGAAGCGCCCCACCAGAGCGGCCTGCATGGCGGGCGTGTACTGGAGGATGGCGCCGTGCTCCACCAGGGTGCGTGTCAGCGCCAGAGTGTCGATATCCTGCACCGCCAGCGAGCGGCGAATCGCCATAGCGGCGGCGACTCCAGCCGCTTGGCCCAGAATCATATACTGCGGTTCCATGCGCAGCGTGCTGTAGGCCACGTGCGTGGCGGAGAAGCAGACCGGTACCAGCAGGTTCTGCACTTCGTTCTTCTTGGGCAACAGGACGCGGTACGGAATCTGGTAGGGTTCCAC
>JAPKZC010000423.1:0-749 GCA_026394025.1 Candidatus Solibacter sp. | reverse complement strand
CGTCCTGATTCACCACGCGCTGTACGTTGTGCGAATCGCTATTGTAAGAGCCCATCCCGATCGGGTCCGGCTTGCTGAGTTCGGTCTGGATATCTTTCTGGCTCATCACGTACTCGCCCACCATGCGGCGCGCTTCGCGGATGTAGAGCTGGTTGGGCCAGTGATCGGTATCCAGGAACTCGTCCTTGGCGAGGCCCCAACCGTTAGCCTCTTTTTGTAACGATGGCGCCACGCGCGGGTCGTGGGCCAGGAACCAGAACAGCTGTTTGGTGTACTCCTCGTGATCGCGCCAGATCTCCTCGCGGCGCGCATAGGAAGCGTTAGGGTAGTCCCAGCTCCTGCCGATGTAATCCGTGGAGAAGGCCCCGTTGTTGTTGATGTCGGCCTTCTGGTTGGGGACCGGGATAACGGAGAGCACTTCGCCCAGGCGCGACGGGCGGCCCTGCTTCTTCTGCATGGCGTCGAGCAGGCGCGCGAAGAGTTCGAAGCGCGCCGGGTCGTAACGCGCGGGCTTCGGGTACGCCACCTGGTTCGCCCGATCGTGCGACAGAATCATGCGGAAGTTATAGGCCTGCACCATGCGATCAGCCGAGCCCGGCACGCCCGCGGGCGCGCCGGATATCTCGGGCAGCAGTTTGCCATCGGCTCCCTTGGGCGAGAGGTCAACCAGGAACTGATGCTTGGGAGTCTCGCCGCGCACGCCGGCCAGAGATTCGCCATATTGCGCGGAGCTTTCGCGCCCCCACGTG
>JAPKZC010000996.1:6063-13019 GCA_026394025.1 Candidatus Solibacter sp. | reverse complement strand
GCGCGGTGTACGCTTCAGGATCCGTGAAGCAGGTCAGCCACTCCCTGGATTCGGCCTCGAACAACTTCTCCGCGTACCGCTCGAAAAACGGCATCAACTCGGATGGATCGTGTTCCCTGAGCGCCTTCGTGCTCATGCCAATACCGCCCCAAAACGCGTCGAGGCCGTTCAGGAGGTCGGCTCCGGCTTCCAGGCTTGCCGCCTTGATTCGGCGGAGGGCCGGTTCTGAAAGAGAAGGCTTGTCCATCGCTCCCTTTGCGATTCCCTGAAATTGAAATAGCCGTCACCGGGTAGGGTTTCCCAGCCTTCGCGCCGGCACATGGTGCCGGGAACGGGCGGCCAACCCCAACCATAACACGGTGCTTTCGGCGGCCAGCCGCGAGACGGACTCGGCAGCCTTTCGGAAACACCATGGCGGCAGCACGCGCCACTGCCTTCCAGGTAGTGGCTGCCGCCGATCCGGCCCGTACCGAGGGTCGAATTATACCGATTCCCCGGCAGTTGGAGCCTACAAAACCTACAAAACCCCGCATGTCCCGTGCGTGCAGCCGCGTCCAGATGTGGGGCTGACCGCCGACGCTGGAGGCCCCAACTTCTGCATGCGCAGGCTATGCGCGCTGGTACGGCCGCCGCGCCCGCGGATGATCCGGCAGGGCATCGGCTCGTTTGAAGGATCGTGAGACTAGGGCCGTCCGTGCGGCGGATCAGTTCGAGGGAGATGGCCTTCTTGCTGCCATCGCGCGCAATGGGCGCGACAGATGCCCGGCGGAATTCTGCCTTTGTTGAGTTAGCGTCAATAAAGTTGTAGTATTGTGTTATGGCACAGTCTCACCGTGAAGCGGCGCGGCGGCTCTTCGAGTTTGCTGAGCAGCAGCAGGGTTACTTCACCACGAAGCAGGCCAAGGCTGCCGGATTCGCCGAAAACACCCATCCCTACCACGTCCAGGTCGGAAACTGGGTCCGTGAGCACCGCGGTATCTACCGGCTCGCCCTGTTTCCGACAACTGACAGGCCCGAACTCGTACTTTGGGCGCTGTGGTCCCGGAACCGGAATGAGGAAATCGAGGGCGTATACAGCCACCACACGGCGCTCAGTCTTTACGACCTGTCGGATCTGAATCCATCGAAGCTCCACATGACCGTTCCGACGGACTTCCGGCGCAACAGCGAGATTCCTGGAATCCTCGTACTTCATTTTGCCGACCTGCCCGCGAGTGACGTACAGACAGCACAAGGCTACAAGCTTACTCGCCCTCTGCGAGCGGTCCTCGACTTGATCGAGGCCGGCACCGTCGAGCGGAACTTCATTCGCCAGGCACTCAGGCAGGCTGTTGACCGTGGTCTGATCACTCGTCAACAGATTCGGAACACGCAAATGAGCGGATCTGCACGCAAGATCGTGGAGGAAACGCTGCGGCGAGTTGCGTAATGCCGTCACCCAGGACATATGCGACGGCGGGAGCATTCCGAAGGGCTTTGGAAGAACGCCTGAAGAGGGCATCTCTGACCGATCAGATCGACCCTAACCGCCTCCGCCGACAGGTATCATTCGACCGTCTGCTTGCAAGGCTGTTCCGGGAAGAATCAGCGCCCTGGGTTTTGAAGGGCGGCTATGCGTTGGAGCTACGCTTCAAGGCGGCTCGATCAACGGTAGACATCGACCTGACGGTGCAGCGGGTCGCGGCATCGGCCAGCGGCGACCAGAACCAGATCGTACGGGAGATGCTCCAGAGCGCGGCCGATATCTCCCTCGGTGACTGGTTCGAGTTCGTGGTCGGGCCGGCGTCGATGGATTTGACCGCGGCGCCGTACGGCGGCGCCCGCTATCCGGTCGAAGCTCGAATGGGCGAACGGGTCTTCGCCCGATTCCACCTGGACGCGGGCGTTGGTGACGTGGTTATGCGACCGCTGGAAACAATCGTGTGCCGGGACTGGTTGGGATTCGCCGGCATCGAATCGTCGCAGATCCTGATGATCGCTCGCGAACAGCAGTTCGCCGAGAAGATTCATGCATACACGCTCCCGCGCAACGCGGCGAACAGCAGGGTGAAGGACTTGGTGGACCTGGCTCTTCTGATCGGATCAGGTGGGTTGGATAAGCAGCGGATTCTGGAAGCTTTGCGTCTGACCTTTGAGAGAAGAGGAACACACGATTTGCCGGCGAACTTGGTTCCACCGCCGGCAGATTGGCAGATCCCGTTTCACGACTTGGCGGAGGAATGCCGGCTCCCGACTGACGTCGCTGGGGTGTTTGCGGGTGTTCAGAAGTTCGTCGAAGAAGTGCTGGCACAACGCACAGAGCGGTGAACGCGGTATGACCGAGTACGGTTCAGACTCTCTTCCATTCGAACCTCCTGAGCAGGAAAATGTTCGTCTCCGCGAGGAGAATGCTCGCCTGCGGCGGCTTCTGGCAGTTCACAGCATTCCTATACCGCAACTTCCGGCAGAGAATCCACCTCCAACCAAAAGCGTCGAGCCGGCGCCACCGGTGGACAAGGAGGAGCGCGCCAGACAGAGGATCGCGCTGTTTCAAAGCCTGTTTCGCGGAAGAGAAGATGTCCACTCTCGGCGATGGGAGAATGCTGATGGCCGGCACGGATATATGCCGGTGGTCGTAAAGGACTGGAAGGCCATCAACAAAGGCCGCCCGGAGGATCGAAAGAAAGTCGACCAGAAGACCCGGAGGTTCCTTCCGCTGACCGACGCCGTCATCGAGGACCACCTCTTGGGCAAGGAAACCATCGGCGTATACGCTCTCCTGCCAGATGAAACGTGCTGGTTTCTCGCGGCCGACTTTGACAAGACGACGTGGGAGTACGACTCGCTGGCTTTCCTGGAAACGTGCCGGGAGTTGAACGTGCCCGCGGCCTTGGAACGTTCTCGTTCGGGAAAAGGCGGCCACATTTGGATCTTCTTTGAGCGTGCGTGGCCGGCGATCACCGCGCGCAAACTCGGATGCGTGCTGCTTACGCGAACCATGGAGCGCAGGCATCAGGTCGGTCTTGATTCCTACGATCGATTCTTCCCCAACCAGGACACGATGCCCAAGGGAGGGTTCGGGAACCTGATTGCACTGCCGTTACAGCGGGTGCCCCGCAAGCAGGACAACAGCGTATTCATTGACCCCGACTTCCACCCGTATCCGGACCAGTGGCAGTTCCTTTCGACGATCCGACGAATGCCGGTCGACGCCGCGGAGGAGATCGTCGCTGAAGCTCAGCGCAAAGGCGACCTCATTGGCGTCCGGATGAGCGTCGCCGATGATGAGGAAGCGCAAGACCCTTGGACTTTGCCGCCTTCCCGCAAACGAAAGGAGCGACCGATCGAAGGACCGTTGCCAAAGACCGTTCAGATCGTTCGCGCGAATCTCGTTTACGTAGAAAGTAAGGATTTGCCGCCAGCTATGCTGAATCGCCTTCTCCGGCTGGCCGCCTTTCAGAACCCGGAGTTCTATAAGGCCCAAGCCATGCGGCTCTCGACGTACGACAAGCCGCGCGTGATCGCCTGCGGCACGGAATTTGCCCAGCATATCGCGGTGCCTCGCGGATGTCTGACAGAGACCTTGGCTCTTTTCGAGGCGCACAAGATCCGGCCCGAAGTTCGGGACGAACGGTACGCGGGAACAGCGATTGAGGCGGTGTTCCAGGGCCAGCTTCGGCCGTTCCAGGAGGAAGCCGTCGCGAAGATCACCGCCCACGACGAAGGCATCCTCTGCGCTCCCACGGCATTTGGAAAAACCGCCGTTGCGGCATGGCTGATCGCCAAACGCAAGGTCAACACTCTGGTTGTGGTTCACCGGCAGCAGTTGCTCGATCAGTGGCAGGAGCGCCTTGCGATGTTCTTGGATTTACCTGCCAAATCGATCGGGCATATCGGCGGTGGAAAAATGGATCGGACGGGTTGCGTAGATGTCGCCGTCATCCAAAGTCTGTACCGGAAAGACGAGGTGAAGGACTTCGTGGCTGAGTACGGCCAGGTGATCGTCGACGAATGCCACCACATATCCGCTTTCACCTTCGAGCAGGTGATGAGGCAGGTGAAGGCCAAGTATGTGGTCGGTTTGACGGCCACGCCGACGCGGAAGGACGGGCACCATCCGATTATTTACATGCAGTGTGGCCCCGTGCGATTTGGCATGAGCGCCCGGACAATGACTGAAACGACGCCCTTCGAGCACAAGGTGACTCCGCGCCACACGGAGTTCCGGATGGCGCCCGACCTCACTGATGTTACGATTCAGGACATCTACGCCGCGCTTGTGAATAATATCTCGCGTAACGAGATGATCGCCAACGACATCGTGCGCGCCATAGAATCTGGACGGTGCCCACTGCTTCTGACTGGCCGGACTGAGCATCTCCAGTATCTCGCAGCCAAGCTTGCAGGTGTTGCCAAGCACGTCTTCGTCTTGAAAGGCGGCATGGGAAAAAAGCAGCGTCGGGAAATAGCGGCAGCCTTGGCAGCAGTGCCGGAAAACGAATCGCGAGTGATTCTGGCGACGGGAAGCTACATCGGAGAAGGGTTTGACGACGCTCGTCTCGACACGCTATTTCTGGCCATGCCGATCTCCTGGAAGGGCACACTGCAACAGTATGTAGGCCGGTTGCATCGTCTCCACGACAACAAGCGATTTGTGCAGGTCTACGATTATGTGGACAACTACGTTCTGATGCTGGCCAGGATGTACGAGCGCAGGCTGAAGGGCTACGCCGCGATTGGTTATGTGATCGAGCAGCAGACCTCTCCACCTCACCCCCCGGCGACGGCACACCCGTAGAATAGACCGTTTCAGAAAGCAACACCGAGGCGTCGGTCCCGGCCGACTGAGCTTTTCACAGGAGGCGCGGCAGGCCGTTGAAAGGGTCCGGTCTGCCGGCCTCACTCGGCGCGTGGGCTGCGGGCGCGAGAACGTCAGCGGTCGTTATTCCAGCCGGAAGCCCTATTGCCCCGCCTGGTTGCGGGCTACCAGAAGAGGATGGCGAAATGAAGAACACTCGTACAACCAAGCAGCGGAAGCCGAGCGCCGGCAGCCGGATCATTGCCAGCCTGCGGGAAGGGTGGACTGGGTGGAAGGGAAGGATGTTCCGGTTCGCGTCACCACGGTGGAGGTCCCCACGGTCGACGTTCGCGCCACCCGGAAACGGCTGGGGTTGAGTCAGGCTGCGTTTGCGGCGAAGTTCGGCTTCCTGCCGGCCACCTTGCGAAATTGGGAGCAGGGCCGAACGCGACCAGACGGTCCGGCGCGAGTGCTGCTTGCCGTCATCGCGCGCCATCCCGAAGCCGTTGAGGATGCCCTCCGCAGAGCGAACTGAATGAAAGAAGCCGCCAAGCCCGGAGGCCGGCGGCGGGGAGAGTTCGTGAGGAGTTCTACTTGGCAGCGGTGCGGTAGGCGCGTTCGCCATCGGCCCGTTTGAAGGACTCGACCGCAAGCCCCATCTTCTTGCCGAGGCTGCCGGAGATAAATCCGCGGATGCTGTGCGCCTTATGCCGACATCGGCATAAACCTCATTATGCCGACGTTCGGATTATGCCGACCTGTGTTGGTAACCCGGCCCGTGGGGCGGTGATCGCTGCGATGGAGTCGGCATAATCAGTGACGGTTGACCACATGCTATGGTCTCCTCTTTCCAATCTAGAAGAGGAGTTCTCATGCCCATCGAAGCACCGACCTTATGCCCACGCGATGCCCTTTTGCAGGACTTTGAAGGCGAGTTGCTGCAGCAAGGATACGCACCAAGTACCGTTCACAAGCAGAAGAGACTGTTTGCCGATCTGAGCAATTGGCTGCAGACTCAAGAGTTAACCGCGGGCGATCTGTCATTCCGACTGGTGGATCGTTTCTTACGCGACCGCAGATCCGCAGGCTTCGCTAGACACAAGCCGCACAGGACCCTGCGTCCGATCCTTGATTATCTCAATCGGCTGAAGCTATAGGCCTGCTTGATGACGTTCAGAATCAGGTCGAGTTTCTTCTGCCCTTGCCCGGGCAGCGGGATGGCGGCCTCAACGGCTTGAACGGCGCTGAGGATGATAACCGGTCTTCGGGCGTCTGAACTGACCGGCCTGTGCTGCGCCGATGTCCATCTCGGATCCGGTGCGCATGTGAGTTGCAACGGGAAGGGACGAAAGCAACGGATCACGCCGCTCACCTCGGGTACAGTTGCCGTCTTGCGTTCCTGGCTGACCGAGCGGGCGGGTCAGCCAGAAGCCCCGCTGTTCACCACACAGACTGGAAGGGGACTCAGCCGGGACGCTCTTGAGCACAGGCTTGCCAAATACGTCGAGAAAGCCACCGACGCTTGTCCGTCGCTGGCACAAAAATCGGTGACCATGCATGTATTGCGGCATTCAGCCGCCACCCGCGACTCAAGTTGCAGTGTGCGCTACGGTTCTTTGATCGAGAGCCTCTCACCCAGAACCCCTGTGACCTGTTCCGGGAATCGTTCGGCATCATGGCAAATGGTACGCTGCTGGCCTCGCCGTGGGCGATTAATAAAGACGGCGAGCCACTCGATGATAGCTGGACATTTGGCAATCTTTCTGAATCGCCGCTGGGAGCACTCCTGAGCACACCGAAGGCACGCCAATTTCAATCTCGTTTGAACCAGAGCTTCGGGCATTGCCGGATACATGCTTTCCAAAACAGCCCCAAGACCGACGTGATCGACCGGATCTTCGATTCCACCGACCCCATGTGGGCACCCGCCGGGCGCTCCCAAGCCCTGGTGCCGGCGAATTTCGCAGCAATCCCGGGTACTGGCGGAACCGCAGGTGCGTTCGAGGCGGTGGAGTATTGACGCACGGCAGATCATGTCCGATGAGAGGAGATCACCCATGGCATCGCTCGCGGTGAATTTCGCCGGGCTCGTTCTCAAGAATCCAGTGGTGATCGCATCGTCACCACCCACCGAAACGCTCGACAACATCCTCCGTTGCGCGGAAGCCGGCGCGGCGGC
>JAPKZC010000996.1:0-6053 GCA_026394025.1 Candidatus Solibacter sp. | reverse complement strand
CTTCGACTGCGGCGCGTTCCCCTTGGGGGCGCGGCGCGTCCACGTCGACAAGGCTGGCATGTGGGCACTCTCCACCTTCCGCCGGGAAACACTCACGGTGGAGCGCGGCGAAAAACTGGTTGCTGGCGCGGCGCGCGAAGCCGGTATCCCCATCATCGCCAGCGTGGGGGCGCTCACTATGGACCCGGAAGCGTGGTTGCCTGCCTGTCTCGCAGTGCAGGCGGCGGGCGCACGCTTGGTTCAATTGGACTTGTTCTACCTGCCCCAGCCGCGCTGCTCCCCGGACAATGTCCGGAAGTTGCTTGACCTCATCGGGTTCCTCGCTGATCGCCTGGACATCCCGGTGGCGCCGAAACTCAATATCGACCTTCCGGCGCACTATGCGGCGGAGATCCTGGCCGGAGCGCCGGCTGCGGCCATCTTTGCCATCGATTCCGTTCGTGTTCCCGTGCCAATCGATCTCACCACGGGGATGACATCCAGATTCATCCACGCGCCGAATGCCGGTGATTGCTCATTGTTCGGCGAGTGGCAAAAACCTCTCAGCCTGCAGTACGCGAAGATCCTTGCTGAGCGTGTCCCCCAGGCCTTATGCATCGGTGGCGGCCTGATGACCGGAATTGATGCCATCGAGGCGATCGCGCTAGGCGCGACGACGGTTCAGTTCGCCACGGCTGTCATCCGGGGTGGATTCACCAAGATCCGCTCGATCATTTCGGAGATGACCCACTACCTCGATTCGCACGGTCATTCGGGTATCTCGGAAGTCCGCGGTCTGGCTCTGGAGAGATTCGTCGTGGATGAACGCCGCATCCTGTTCCGCGACGTGAGGGCTGCCGTCGATCACACTATCTGCACCATGTGCGGGCGGTGCACCAACCAGACCTTCTGTTCGGGTATTAAGGTGGTGATGGAACGGGTTGAAGTGCTAAACACATGCGATGGTTGCGGCATGTGCATAGCGGCCTGCCCGACGAAGCCGGTCAAGTCGTTGTCGCTTGTACCCGCTGTGAGGCGGCAGGAAGGAGAGCGTAACAGTGCAACTGAATCACGGGAGTAGCAGTTCGGCACCACCAGCAGCCCCGAAAAGGGAAAGCGGCCAGTGGTCGGCACGGACGGCGTACCTGGCGTTGAGTTCCATGTCCGGCTTCATCGAGTTGGGCGGCGTGATGTTCGCGGCGCGCCGCGGGTTGCCGATCCCGTCCGTGATCGCCTTCGGCTTGACCTACCAATTGGGCGCCCTGTTTCAGAACCCTATGGAACTTACTGGTCGTCAGTATCGTGGCATGGTAGCTGTTGCGGCGGCGGCGGCATGCGCATCATTTTGGGACTTCCGGTTGCTCTGGATTTCACTATTGTTGCTCGGCGCCGGGCTGCAGGGCCTGCGCGAGGAGGCCGTTAGGCGTGCCCCGGTCGGTACCCTGCAGAAGCGCATCGCCCGGATTGCAGGATTCTCTGTCGCGGGGTGGCTGAACCCGGCTCTGGTGATAGCCTCGTCGCTGTCCATAATTCTGATAGCCGCCGTACTGCGCCGGTGGCCGAACCAAGCTGATCAAACCACCAGGCCAGTTCGCCGCCCGAACTTGAGCCTGTTCGCGTGTGTTATGGTCCTGCATCAGATGCACTACTTCGCGTATTGCTACGCGCTCCCCATATTGTTTTTAAGAGTGCATGGTCTGAATCCGGTGTCTGCCGCTCTGGCGTTTGCGATTGGATGGATCAGTTACTCGTTCGCGCCGTCGGTGTTGGCGCGTGTCCCGACCCTAACAGTCGTAGTAGCTGGGCACGTGGGAGTCTCGGCGATGCTGCTTTTTGCGGCGTCGAATTTGCACAATCTCCCAATGCTTTTGGCCGCCTGGTTCGCAAGCGGTTTCGGCGGTGGCACGGTATTCGGGATACGCCGACTCGCCGTGGAGTGGCGAACTGGAGACACAAAGGCCACCCTGGACATGTGGGAGAACGTGGGCCACGTCCTGGGAGTCTTGCTGGCGATCTGCTTGACGCTGGTGGCATCTAGAGTTGACATTCTGTTTCTGGCGGCGGCAGGGCTGGCAAGTGCTGTGGCCTCGATCCTGGCCGTCGCCGGTTACTTCCGGTGGGGACGCTTCTGGGGGTAGATTCAGCCCGCGGGCCGCTGTCTACAAGCGTCGGGTGGCCCCCGGTGGGCCACCTGCACCAATCGGGCCTCGCCGGTGTCAGCCTGCACAGACGCGGTTCTGGGCGAGGACAAGTCGCCTGCCACGAACATCGCACCGATATTTACTAGCGAAAGGAAATAGGATATGCGCATCAAAGAAATTGAAGCAACGTCGATCATGACTCCTTCCCGGTTGCCTGATGCCGATTTCGTGATCAACGCTTACATGGGCTGCCACTTCGGCTGCCTGTACTGCTACGCCAGCTTTATGGGTCGCTTCATACGCGCGAAAAGCGGAGGGCCGGAGCCAATCTCAGAGTGGGGAAACTACGTCTACGTCAAGACAAATGCGGCTAAGTTGGCGACGCAGGAACTTGGCGTATGGAAGCAGAAGCGCCCCCAGTTGCTCCGATCGACGGTCCTGATGAGTTCCGTCACTGACCCGTACCAGGGCATCGAGGCAAAGTACCGGCTGACGCGCAGCATCCTGGCGGCGTTCGTCGAAGCGGAGTTCCCAGGCGTGCTGGGCGTCCTCACAAAATCGGCCATGGTGACCCGTGATATCGACCTCCTCAAACGGCTTCCAAACGCCGACGTCGGCGTCACTGTTACGACATCTGATGACGAGGTCAGCCGGTTTCTAGAGATTCGTGCCCCCCTGGCGTCGCGACGGATTGAAACTCTCAGGCGTCTCAATGCCGCGGGCATCCCTACCTATGCCTTCGTGGGCCCTCTTCTTCCCCACTTTCTCCACCGCCCGGATCTATTGGACGATCTCTTCGCCAGACTGAAGGATGTCGGTGTGCGCCAAGTATACATTGAGCACATGAATCTAAGGACAAACAACACCCGCCAGCGGTTGTTCCAGGTTCTCACGAATGCATCGGTGGGAGTCAAGGAGGCCTATGCAACGGCGAGTAGGGAGGACCACCGTGAAGCGCTGGATGCGATTGTCACGGATCTTCTTGCGAAGCACGGATTGAATATCCGCCTTGGAGGAGTTTTGCGCCACAACCAACCATCGAAGGGCACACGCGGATAGGCACGATTATCCTCAACCACGTGGATTTCCATAGGGCTCCAAAGTCGCACACGTGGAGGACGTCCTTCAGGGATAGTGAACATTCACTTCAATGGTCGTTCTGTTGCCCGCTGGCAGGCGTCCACGCCGGCGGCCGAGACCTGTGGCCCCTGTGCGAGTTGGAGTATCTTCCCAGCGTCGCCGGGACCGGCCGCNTGTAGGACCCATATCGTGGTTGGCCTGGTAACGCTGCAAAGTCGGCGCGTGGCGCCGCCCAGGAGCAACGCCCGTGCGCGGCTAAGCAGGCGGCCAGGGTCGGATAGGTGGGTACCGCGAGCTTCTGGCTCCATCCGCTCGCCGTTTACGCCTCTTTTTGAGGCGCTCCACTGGTGCCTGCAACCGAGGCAACTGGGCTATTTCGCGGCTATTGCTGCGGTTGTGCAGGGAACAGCGTCTCGACCAGTGGTTGAAGCCACCGCCGGTCGGCGTTGGCGCCGTACGAGTCCCACGTCTGGATCGCCGCCTTAATGCGCGCGACTTCCGGATCGGTGAACTCGAAATCCTTGGCGGGGATCGAGAGCGCGGGGTTCCACACCACACGCTCCTGGCCCGCGACCATCTCGCGCTTCAACTCGACGGCTCTCTCCTCGTCGGCGGCGAGCGCAATGCGATCCTGGACGTTCCAGATCGCGCGAATAGAACCCACGTCTGCCCGCTGCGCTCCCATGAGCGCGTGCAGGTTCAGACGCTGGGTGTGGTCCAGCGTCAACTTCATTGGTTTGCCTTTCGATTTACGGGTTGGAGTAGAGCAGGATGTACCCTGCGGTCACGCCTGCGGGGTTCTTCACCTTGAGACACCCGGACCATCCGGACGGGTTACTCGCGCCCACGATCTCCGCGAGACGATACCCGTTGCCGGTGCCGCCCGCGATAATCAGTTCGCCGCCCGCCGTGACTTCGAGCAGCGTGTGGTCCGCGAGCGGAGAGCCAGGACCGCGCACTTTGAACGGCGAGTCCGTGCTGTTGGTCGCGGAGACGACCACGGGACCGCAGGCCACTCCCGCCGCGACCGGCGCGGTCTGGTATCCCCACGTGCGCGCGTACGCTTTCTTCGGATCGTTGCCCTGCTGGAGGCACGCGCCCCACGCATGGAACGCGAGGCCGGTGGTCCAGCCATCCGTGTAATGACCGATGGCCAACCAGAGTGACGTTGCGCCCCCGGTCATCGTGCCGGTCACTTTGAACCGCTGCCAAGTGGTCGTGAGCGTCACGGCGGTGGGGCCAACCAGCCACGTGGTCCAGCCGTTGTCGAGGATGCCGAGCGAGACTGTCATCGTTCCGGACGGAACCTTGAGCCAGACGTAAAACGTGTACTGGCCGTTCGCCGCCAGGCCCGCGACGTTCTGCCGGATCAGGCCAGCCCCGCCACTCGCGGTTACCGTGTCGGCTGTCTGGTTGCCATCGGGCGCGACCACCGTGTTGGCGGTCGCCGTACACGTGCCGCCGTTCTTGTCCCACGTGCCGCCGCTGAAGTCTTCGGAGTACTTCAGCATGTTCTCGTACGGCCCGCCGACCGTCTGGAACGCGCCGCACTCGACGGACTGGAGATGCGAGTCCAGGAACGCCCACAGGTTGTTGGCGGCGGCGTACGCGAAGTTGGCGCCGCCCGAGCCATCGCGGAGGACCAGCGTGCCAGCCGTTGCGCTGGCGGTTGCGTCGGTGATCTGCGACGACGTGTGCGTGTGCGAGGACGCAGCCTTGCCCGCGAGGTCCGACACCAAGCCGGTGATGTCTGCTTCGGCGTGCGTGTGCGAGATCGCGGCCTTGGCCGCGAGGTCCGCTACCAAGCCGGTAATGTTCGCCTCGCTGTGCGTGTGAGAGAGCGCGGCCTTACCCGCCAGATCCGTCGTGAGGCTCGTCACGTCGGCCTCCGCGTGGACGTGCGCCGGGACGGACGTGAGCGCGACGGTGACGTTCACACGGTCGCTGGCGGGCACGTCCAGGAACGTAAGCCCGATGTTCGCGCCCTGGATCAGGTTCAACGCGCGGCGCGTCCCGATCGCCGCACCGTTGTTCTGGATGGTGAACGGGAGCGCGCCAGAGACGATATCGGATGCCGTGTGGGTGTGGGCGGGCAGGTCGCCAGCCGAGAGAGTCGTGCCAGCCGTGGCGCGGCCCCAGGAGTCCACTGTCACCTTGGTGTAGGTGCCAGGCCCGACGCCGGATGCAGAGAGCGAGATCACACCGCCCGCGACCGCGATGCCGCCAACGGGGTCGATTTGGACGACGCCCTTGGCGAGCGTCGTGGCGTCCGGAACCGTGCTCGCGCCGAACGTCTGGCCCGCCGCGAAGTCGATGATGGCGTCCATCGCGAGGTGGTTGCTCGCGTTCAAGGCGATGCCGAGGTCGCCGGAGTTGTCCTGCTCCCTCCACTTGACCGCGCCAGCGTTGGGCAGGCGCACCAGGCCGGTGCTCGACTTCGTGCCCGCGCCGAACTCCGCGCCGTCCTGGAACGTCTTGAGGCCGGTAATTGTGGCCGCGCCGTCCTTCCGGACATAGTTGCGCGCCGCTGTCGTGCCGAGCTCGTTCTCGATGGCCAGGACCGCCGACTGGAGCGCGGTAATGAAGCCCGCGACCATGTTCGCCTTCACCGCCACACCGTTGCCGTGGCCTACGGCGGCGGTCCCGAACGCTCCACGCTGGCACCCGGTGAACTGCGCCCCGGTCTTGCCGGTGTACACGATCAGTTCGTCGTCAATCGAGAGGATGCCGTACGCGGCGGCAAAGCCTCCGGTGGTGGACGCCACGTTGATCGCGGAGTCGCCCGCCAGCACCGCGCTCGTGGTCGTCGTCTCCAGGGGCTTCGCGGAGGACGCATCGACCGGCGTGTACAGG
>JAPKZC010000176.1:9087-9441 GCA_026394025.1 Candidatus Solibacter sp. | reverse complement strand
GACCAGGTGCGATTTCAGTTGAATGTGGTTGCCGGCGAACAGGTGACCCGCGAGTCTCTTACCGTCGTGCTGCCGCGAACCCCGGAGAGCCGGGCGAGCCTGCCGCGTCCGCCAAGGATTAATTCAAATGCCGTTCCACCGCCTCCAGCCCAGGGCTTGAGCGGGTCCGTGCCGGTCCGGGAGCTCAGGGATTTCAAACCGGTGGAGAAACGGGATACCGCCCCGGCCACTCCGCTGCGCATCGAAGAGCCGCCACCAGTCGTCGGAGCCGCCCCGGCGCAGAGTGGAACACTCCCCGTGCTGAGTCAAGCTCCGGTTTCCTTGCCGGCGCCGGTTGGCCCTCCGGCGGCGGCG
>JAPKZC010000176.1:0-9058 GCA_026394025.1 Candidatus Solibacter sp. | reverse complement strand
CTCCGCAAGCGGAACCGCCGCTCCTGTCGGCCGAAGCGCGTCCTCCGGTGGCCACGCGTCAGTTGCTCCCGGCTGTGCCCGCCCTGCTCAGGGGAAAGCTCTGGAACGCCACGGCAGTGGACGTCAACGTGTCTGTTGATGCATCGGGCAACGTGGTAAAGGCTGAAGCTTTGGCCAAGCCTGGTCTGCACCCACTGCTGCGCGATGCGGCGGTTCAGGCAGCGCAGCGATGGAAATTCCAGCCCGCGCAGTTCAACGGCCATCCGGTGCCCGCCAACATCGTCCTGCAATTCAACTTTGCCGCCAGCCGGTGAGTGCGGCGCGTGCCCCACGACGAATTCTTCATCTGGTATTTATCTGGTTGTAACCTGCCTCCGCTACCTTGAAGCGGAATGATTACTACAGTTCTGCGTACTACGCTCCTGGGGGCCATGGCTCTGCCCCTGCTGTTTTCACAAACCGACGCAGCCCGCATGACGGGCAAGGTGACCGACGCCTCAGGCGCAGTCATTCCGGCGGCTTCCGTTACGGTGAGAAACGAAAAAACCGGGCAGGAACGGAAGGTCGCCACCGATGAGCACGGCGTCTACCTGGCTCCTCAATTGCAGCCTTCCGTCTATTCGCTGACGGCTTCCGCTCCCGGTATGGCGACTGCGGAGTTCAAAGGCGTCAGCTTGCAAGTGGGTCAGGAGCGGATGCTCAACATCGCCCTTTCGCCGGCATCGATGACTACCGAAGTAAATGTCTCCGGCGGGGAACTGGTGACGGTGGACGTGAGTTCGGCGCGCATCGGCGCCAACGTTTCCACCCGCGAGGTGGCCGAACTGCCACTCAACGGCCGCCAGGTTTCGCAACTCTACCTGATGGCGCCGGGCGCGGTGAACAACGGCAGCGGCAGCTTCGACAATATTCGCTTCAGCGGGCGCTCCAACCAGCAGAATGTGATTCGTTTCGATGGCGTGGAAGGCTCTTCCATTATCGACAGCTCGCCGGGCAGCCTGAACGGGGAAAGCACGTCCCTGTTCCGCCTGGAACAGAGCCTGGAAAATGTGCAGGAATTCCGCGTGGACAGCAGCAATTATCCCGCCGAATACGGCACCGGCACCGGCGGCCAGATCAGCTTCATCACCAAATCGGGATCCAACAACTATCACGGTTCGGCGTTCGAATATATCCGCAATGACGCGCTCGATGCCCGCAATTTCTTCGACCGCGCCACCAAGAGCAAACTTCGTCTCAACCAGTTCGGCGGCTCCTTCGGCGGGCCGATCGTGAAAGAGAAGGCGTTCTTCTTCGCCAGCTTTGAAGGGCTGCGGCAGAAGACGGCCTCGCCGATTGTGGAGAGCACGCTGAGCGCGGCCGTTCGCGCGCGCCCCGATTGCGTGGGCGGCGCCACCGCCAATTGCATCGCTCCGGCCATACGTCCGCTGCTCGGCGCGTTCCCGCTAGGCCAGTTTGCCTCGGCGGACCCGCTGCTGGACATCGTCAACATCTCCGCCCCCGCGTTCGTGGATGAGAATGCCGGCGGCATCCGCTTCGATTACAACTTCAGCTCGAAGTATCGCTTTTACGCGCGCTACTTCCGCGATCAGGGCCAATCTTCCCAGACGCAGAACTCCACCCTCAGCCAGTACAACACCACCAACGTGCCGCAAAACGCGGTGGCCAGCCTGAGCCAGATGCTGACCCCGACTGTGATCAACGAAACCAAGTTCGGGTACAACGGGTCCAAGACTCGCGTCTCGGGCGTGCCCGGTCCCAGCCCCAACGCGAATCTCAATGGCGTGACGTTGAACTTGAGCGGCAGCGTGGCGCTGGGCGGCATCGCCGGCCAGAGTGGCAGCGCGGGCATCGCCATTCCGACCGGCCTGATCCGCCTCAGCAGTTCGTTCAATGGCCGTGGCGCACCTTACACGAACTACTCGATGTCGGTCATCGACAGCCTGAGCGTGGTGCGCGGCAATCACAACCTGAAGTTCGGCGGCGAAGTTCGCATGTTGACGCTGTTCAACGACCAGCAGGGCGGAACCACCTACTCGTTCGGCAGCGCGGCCGCGTTCCTGGCGAATACGCCTTCCTCCATCGCCTTCAACGGCGATTTGAGCGCCAAGAGCCCGTTCACCGGCCTCTCCGGCATGGCGCACCTGCGGCAGAATCTTTACATCTTCTACGCGCAGGATGAGTACAAGCTGCTCCCCACCCTCACCATGAGCTACGGGCTGCGCTACGAATACTACCAGCCGATTCACGAGGTCAACCACAAGAGCGTGTTCTTCGACATGCTAAAGGGCGACATCGTGGCCGGCGGCTCCGCGGCGTGGTACAAATCCTCGCCGAAGAACTTCGGTCCGCGGCTGGCCTTCAGTTGGTCGCCGGAAGCGCTCAAGAACAACACTGTGTTCCGCATCGGCGGCGGCTACTATTACGGCCCCGGGCAGACCGAAGATCAGGTGCAGCCCTCGGCCAACGACCGCATTGGCCGCACCATCTCCTCCGGGTCGCAACTGGCCTATCCCTTCGACGTCAGCACGATCTACCAGACCTACAACGTCAACGATCCGAACCTGGGGTATCAGCCGCGCGCGTACGGCCCGGGTTACGGAATT
This sequence comes from Candidatus Solibacter sp., assembly GCA_026394025.1. Classification (GTDB taxonomy): domain Bacteria; phylum Acidobacteriota; class Terriglobia; order Bryobacterales; family Bryobacteraceae; genus Solibacter. Next base: position 6,452 of record JAPKZC010000176.1, on the reverse strand, counting down.
CCGGAACGGATTCTCTCCTACACGGCGTCAGTGCAGCAGAGCATTCCCGGGAATGCGGTACTGACGGTAGCCTATGTCGGCAGCCAGGGGCGCAACCTCTGCCTGCGCAGCACCACCAACAAGATCATCGGCTTCACCATGAACCCGGCGACGGGTGCTGCCTCGGCGGTGCGCGAGTTCGGCAATCGCTTCGCGGAAATCGATTACAAGACCAGCGGCGGCACGGATAATTACAATTCGATGCAGATCACGTTAAACCGCCGTTACAGCTCTGGTCTTTCGCTGGGTGCGCAATACGGTTGGTCGCACGGCATCGGCGATTCGGGCGGGAGCAACGAAGCCAACACGGCCGGTAACCCGTTCAACTTCGCGGCCGACCGCGGCAGCAACAACTTCGACATCCGCCAGAGCTTCAACATGACCGCGCTGTACGACCTGCCCATCGGCAGGGGCAAGAAGTTGATGAGGGACGCTCCGGCGGCGATGGACTTTCTGTTCGGTGGCTGGCAGTTGGGCGGCGTGGTGAATGCACGCACCGGCGTGCCGCTCGACGTGCTGATCGCGCGTCCCGACCTGGCGTATCGCGATACGCGGGACGGCAGCATTTACGCCAACCCGGTGGTGGTCAACGGCACGGTGATGACGGTGCCGGTGGTCAACACCCTGGGCGGCGGCAACAGCCGCAACGTGCGGCGTCCGGACGTGGTGGCCGGCGTGAGCCCGTACCTGAAGAACGGCTTGAGCTGGCTGAATCCGGCGGCATTTTCCGTTCCCGCGGCGGGCACGTTCGGCAACTCGTCGCGCAATAGCTTGAGCGGGCCGGCCTTGCAGCAGTTCGATATCACGTTGAGCAAGAAGTTCCGCGTGGGAGAGGGGAAGAACGTTGAGTTCCGCTCCGAGGTCTACAATATTCTCAATCATGCGAACTTCTTGAACCCGGGCAACGTCCGGCTGTCGGCCGGTCTGCCGACGGGGCCGGGAGCGTCCGGGATCCAGCCGGGCGTGGCGTTCGCGCCTGCCACGGCGGGCGGGAACTTCGGCGTGCTGACGTCCACCGTCTCCAACCAGATCGGAATCGGGACCAACCGGCAGATTCAGCTTTCGCTGCGCTTGAACTTCTGACGGGGGAAAAGGCATCAGGCGGGCGCGGTACGCTGTGCATAGTGTCGACGGGACTATTCCTTTCTCAGGATCCTCGGATCGCGGTGGTCATGCAGCACATGCCGCCGCTGCAAGGGCGGCCGGTGCGCGTGGATGTAGTGCGCGGGTTGCGGGACCGGCGCGGGCCGGTGCATGCGGGGGCGTTTCTGCGCGAACGGCGGATCGCTCTCGATTGTACGCGCGCGGAGTTCCCGCGGATTTTCGTCCATGAGGTGGGGCACTTCATCTGGCTGCGGTTGGGTAACGCGGCGCGGCGGAGCTTTGAGGACGTGGTGCGTGCCGAACTCGCGGCGCGGGCGCGGGGGGAACTAGGGTGGAGCGCGGAGTGGCGGAAGAACGCCCTGCGCGCGGAGGATATCGCCGGGCGGACACGGCGCTGGCGGGAGTATTGCTGCGAGAGTTTTTGCGATACGGCGGCGTGGCTGTATAGCGGCCTGGAGCGGCACGAGGAGTTCACCCTGGGCGCGCGCCGGCGCCGCCAGCGGCGAACCTGGTTTGCGGAAATTCTAGGAAAGCGGACTTTGTCGATATAATCGAATCAGGAACCCAACCAGTGCCCGTACCGCGCCTCTCCTTCGCATTCGCCTTCGCGCTGCTCGCCGCGTGTCTTCTCGCGGGCTGCTCCTCCGAGCCCCGCTCCGTGAAGGCGGCCGCCCCGGTCAAGCCGGACAAGGACCGCAGACCGGCGCCTGAGTTCGCACTGAAGGATGCCGACGGCAAGACCGTGCATCTGGAGGATTACAAGGGGAAGGTGGTGCTGCTGGACTTTTTCGCCACCTGGTGCGGGCCGTGCAAAATCGAGATTCCCTGGTTCATGGAGATGGAGCGCAAGAACAAGGACCGGGGGTTCAACGTGCTTGGGGTTTCGATGGACGATGAAGGGTGGGAAGTGGTCAAGCCGTTTCTCGCCGATTTGGGTGTGAACTACCGCGTGGTGATCGGCAACGATGCCACCGCGCAGCTTTACGGCGGCGTCGACGCGCTGCCGACCACGTTCCTGATCGACCGGAACGCAAAAATCGCGGCGGTCCACATCGGCCTCGCGAGCAAGAAGGTCTTCGAAGATGGCATTGAACAACTCCTCCAAGGTTCCGGCGGGATCATCCAGGATAAGGCTGGCGCTTCTCGCGGCGTGCCTTTGCCTGCCTTCACTCTTCGCGCAAGCGCAAAGTAGTGGATATCTGACAGTGGGTGAGCCCCAGAAGGCCGCGGGCAAGCGCAATGCGGCGCTACAGGTGAAGATTCCGGTGGTAGTGAAGGAAGGCTATCACGTCAACAGCAACAAGCCGAGCGAGGAGTACCTGATCCCGTTGAAGCTGACGTGGACGCAAATGGGGGCGCTGGAAGGCGGCACGGTGACGTACCCCAAGCCGGCGCTGGAGAAGTACGAGTTCTCGGAGCAGCCCCTTTCGGTGTACAGCGGGGCCTTCGACCTGGTGGCCAACTTCAAGGTGGCGGCGAATGCCCAGGCGGGTCCGGGAGCGGTTGCCGGGAAGCTGCGCTACCAGGCATGCAGCACTAAGGCTTGCTACCCGCCGAAGGCGGTGGACATCACGGTGAGCTATCAGGTGCAGTGAGGAGCTAGTACTCTGACCGCGAAGTGTCTTTCTCTTGTGGCTCCGATCCGAGCCGCGACCGTGAGGGAGCGGTTCTCCGACGGCAACTAGTCACCCGGTCATTAGTACTAGAGCGTTTCGCCGCGGACCAGATCCTGATACTGTTCGCGTTGGCGGATGATGCGCCAGGTAGCGCCTTCCACCAGCACTTCGGGCGCGCGGGGGCGCGAGTTGTAATTCGAACTCAGGACGAAGCCGTAAGCTCCGGCGGTGGAGACTGCGAGGAAATCGCCGGGCATGGCATTGGCCATGGCGCGGTCGCGGGCCAGGAAATCGCCGGTTTCGCAAACCGGTCCCACGACATCCATGGTGACCAGTGGGAGCGAGTTCTTGCGCAGGGGGAGAATCTCGTGGTGCGCGCGATAGAGGGACGGGCGGATGAGGTCGTTCATGGCGGCGTCCACAACGAGGAATTCCTTATCGCCGTTGCGCTTGCGGTAAAGGACGCGGGTGAGCAGGACACCGGCGGGCCCGACGATGCTGCGGCCGGGCTCGATCATCGCGGTGAGACCGCTGGCTTGGAGGCGGCTGGAGAGCATCTCCACGAAGGCGCGGATCTCCGGTGACTTCTCACCCGCGTGGTAGGCGACGCCGAGTCCGCCGCCGAGATCGAGATGGCGGATGGGGTGCCCCTGCGCGCGCAGCGTGTTGGCGAGGGCGAGCACCTTGTCCACGGCTTCGAGAATCGGGCTGGGGTCGAGAATCTGCGATCCGATGTGGCAACTCACGCCCTCGGCTACCAGGTTGCGGAACTGCCGCGCGCGTTCGTAGACCGCGGCCGCCCCGGCGATAGCGATGCCGAATTTGTGCCGGCTGAGGCCGGTGGAAATGTAGGGATGGGTGACGGCGTCCACGTCGGGATTGACGCGGATGGAGAAGCCCGCCGTTTTACCGAGGCGCGCCGCCTTGGCATCGAGCAGCGCGAGTTCAGCCTCCGATTCGCAGTTGAAGGTGTGGATGCCGCTTTCGAGTGCGTATTCCACTTCCGCGGCGGTCTTGCCGACGCCGGAGAAGACGACCTTCGAGGGGTCGCCGCCGGCCTGAAGGACGCGGTAGAGTTCGCCGCCGGAGACGATGTCGAAACCCGCGCCGGCTTTCGCCAGGAGGGCGAGAATGGCCAGCGAGGAATTGGCTTTCACGGCATAGCAGACGGTGTGCGGGAGGGCTCCGAACGCCTGCGTGTAAGCGGCATAGTTCTGGAGGATGGCCTGGCTGGAATAGACGTAGGCCGGAGTGCCCGCCTGGTGCGCGAGATCGGCTAGGGGGACCTGCTCACAGTAGTAGTCGTTTTGCGAATAGGCAAACATTCGGGACAGTTTTGGGGCTGAATTTCAAGTATGGCACAGGGGGCAACGGGAGGGCTGTTCGGGCAAGCTCCGCGCCTCAGCCTCACGGGCATGTGACGCGGAACCGTTTGTTGTTCCCGCTATACGGCAGCGAGAGATGAAAGTTGCGCGTCCAGTTCCGCCAAGGCCTTGCTCAAAAGGGCCTTATAACGCGGACTCTGTGCGTTTTCCAAATCCCGGACCACACGGGTGCGGGACATGAGGAGACTCTCTTTCTTGCGAAGCAAGTCGAGCGATACTTCGGAGAGAACTTTCGCACGAGCAACTGCGGTACGGTTCTCGGCCATGTCGATCTGCGCCTCGACCGACTTACTTTCCCAACCTCTGGCCATGCTTCCATTCTACGCCTGTAGTGGCCGAAATGGGAAGGAGCCGCACAGTATTCAGTACTTTGTGCCAATCTGTCTGTATGATGCGTGGTACCGCTTTCCTCGTGCTTGGCCTGTTTAGCGCCACGGCGCAGATGCGTCCACCGGCCGTTCCGCTGGTGGCGCACGATCCCTATTTCAGCATTTGGTCGATGGCCGACCGCCTGAATGGCGAGGGCACGAAACACTGGACGGGCAAGCCGAACACGCTGACTGCCTACGCGCGCATCGATGGCAAGAGCTATCGCATCATGGGCCGCGACCGTCAGGCGGGCAACGAATTGGCGCAGACGCGGCTCGAAGTACTGCCAACGCGCACCATCTATGAATTCGGCGGCGCGGGCGTGGCGGTAGGCCTGACGTTCTTCACCCCCGCGCTGCCCGACGATCTCGAAGTGCTCTCGCGCCCGCTCACCTACATCGAGTGGACCGCCGTATCCACGGACAACCGCGAGCACGAGGTGGCCGTTTATTTCGATGCCGCGAGCGACCTGGTGGTCAACACGCCGGACCAGCCGGTGCTTGCCGCGCGCTATCAACTCGACGGACTTCCCCTGTTGCGCATGGGCTCGCGCGAGCAGGCGGTGCTGGCCAAACGCGGCGACGATCTACGCATCGATTGGGGCTACCTCTACCTCGCCGCCGATAAAGCCGAGGGTGTCACCACGTTTGCCGGCGACCGCGCGCAGGCACGCACCGCCTTCGACGCCTCGGGCCGATTGCCCGATTCCGATGAACTTGGCGAGGTGCGGCGCGGCGGCCCGGTGCTGGCCTATGGACTTGCGCTCGGCAAGGTGAATGCGAGCCCGGTCACGCGCTACCTGATGCTGGCGTACGACGATCTCTACGCCATCGAGTACTTCGAGCGCCGCACGCGGGCCTGGTGGCGGCGCAACGGCGCGACGGCCGCCGACCTGGTGCGCAGCGCGCGCCGCGAGCACGATGCGCTGCTGGAACGCGCCAAACGTTTCGATACCGAACTGATGGCCGACCTGCGAAAGGCCGGTGGCGACAAGTACGCGCAACTGGCCGTGCTAGCCTACCGGCAGACGCTGGCCGCCCACAAACTGGTGGCCGATGCCGACGGCACCGCGCTCTACTTCCCCAAGGAGAACTTCAGTAACGGCTGCATCGCCACGGTGGACGTAATCTACCCTAGCGGGCCGTTCGCGCTGCTCTTCAGCCCGCGATTGCTGAAGGCGCAACTTCAGCCCGTGATGGATTACTCACGCATGGACCGCTGGCGCTTCCCCTTCGCGCCGCACGATCTGGGCACATACCCGCAGGCTAACGGCCAGGTCTACGGCGGCGGCGAGCGCACCGCGGAGAACCAGATGCCGGTGGAAGAGAGCGGCAATATGCTGATTCTGCTGGCGGCGCTGGCTCGGGTGGAAGGCAACGCCGATTTCACGGCGCGCTACTGGCCGCAGGTGACGAAGTGGGCCGACTACCTGAGCGCGAAGGGCCTCGACCCGGAGAACCAGCTCTCGACGGACGATTTCGCGGGACACCTGGCGCACAACGCGAATCTCTCGATCAAGGCCATTCTGGCGCTGGGCGCGTACGCGCAACTGGCGCAAATGACGGGTCACGCGCAGGAGGCCGCGCGCTACAAAAAGATCGCGCAGGAGTTCGCCGGCAAGTGGAGCGGCCTGGCGGCGGAGGGCGACCACTACAAGCTCGCCTTCGACAAGCCCGGTACCTGGAGCCAGAAGTACAACCTGGTGTGGGATCAATTGCTGGGCCTGAATCTGTTCCCCGCCGAGATCGCGCGCCAGGAGGTTGCGTTCTATCTCACGAAGCAAAATCAGTACGGCTTGCCGCTGGACAACCGTCGTGACTACACCAAACTCGATTGGGTGGTGTGGACCGCTACGCTGGCCGGGAACGCCGGTGATTTCGAAAAGATAGTGGCGCCGGCGTTCCAGTTCGCCAACGATTCCGCCAGCCGCGTGCCGCTC
>JAPKZC010000094.1:3888-11122 GCA_026394025.1 Candidatus Solibacter sp. | reverse complement strand
TGCTGAAGGCGCGCGAAGCACTGGCTACCGTCGAGTTTTCGCACGACGGGCTGGAGACGGCGCTACGCGCGGCCAGTGTGGAACTGGGCATCAAGGCCGGGCAGATGTTCGAGCCCGTCCGCGTCGCGGTCTGCGGACGCAAAACGGCGCCCCCGCTCTTCGGCACGCTGGAAGTGCTGGGCCGACAAACCTCGCTGACGCGGATCGCCCAGGCCATCGAAAAGTTATAGGAAAATATGACAACGCCAAACCCAGAGCCGGCCAGCGGCCCCTCCAATTTCGTTCGCGACATTATTCTGGATGACCTCAAGACCAACAAGTATCAGGGCCGGGTACACACGCGCTTCCCGCCGGAGCCGAACGGCTATCTGCACATCGGCCACGCCAAATCCATCTGCCTGAATTTCGGCCTGGCGGCGGAGTTCGGCGGCAAGACCAACCTGCGCTTCGATGACACCAATCCCTGCAAGGAGGAGACCGAATACGTCGATTCCATTATCGACAATGTTCACTGGCTGGGCTTCGATTGGGAAGACCGCCTGTTCTATGCATCCGACTACTTCGGCCAGTTGTATGAGTGGGCGGTGCAACTCATCAAAGCCGGCAAGGCGTATGTCTGCGACCTCACCGCCGACGAAATCCGCCAGTACCGCGGCACCCCCAGCGAACCCGGCAAGGAAAGCCCCTACCGCAATCGCGGCGTCGAAGAGTGTCTTGACCTCTTCGCGCGCATGAAAGCCGGCGAATTCCCCGATGGCTCGCGCACCCTCCGCGCCAAGATCGACATGGCGTCGCCGAACTTCAACATGCGCGACCCCATCATGTACCGCATCCTGCATGCCGAGCATCACCGTACCGGCAATGAGTGGTGCATCTACCCGATGTACGACTACGCGCACGGGCAGAGCGATTCCATCGAAGGCATCACCCACTCCATCTGCACCCTGGAGTTCGAGGATCACCGCCCGCTCTACGACTGGTACGTGGAAGCCCTCGGCATTTATCATCCGCAGCAGATCGAGTTCGACCGGCTGAACCTGACCTACACCCTGCTCAGCAAGCGCAAGCTGTTGACGCTGGTGCAGGAGGGCCACGTGCGCGGCTGGGACGATCCGCGCATGCCCACCCTCTCCGGCATACGGCGGCGCGGCTACACACCGGAGGCGCTGCGTAACTTCTGCGGGTCGATTGGGCTCTCCAAAACGAATGGCTCGATTGAACTGGGGCGTCTGGAATACTTCGTGCGTGAAGATCTGAACAAACGCGCGCCTCGCGTGATGGCGGTGCTGCGGCCGTTGCGGATCGTCATCGACAACTACCCCGAAGGGCAGGTCGAAGAGATGGACGCAATCAACAACCCGGAAGACGCGGGAGCAGGCACGCGAAAAGTGCCGTTCTCCCGGGTGCTCTACATCGAGCGGGAGGACTTCCGCGAGGATCCACCGAAGGAGTTTTTCCGCCTCTCTCCGGGCCGTGAAGTGCGCCTGCGCTACGGCTACTTCATCAAGTGCACGGGAGTGGTGAAGGACGCGTCGGGCGAAATCGCCGAAGTGCATTGTACCTACGACCCGGCCACCCACGGGGGTAATGCGCCGGACGGGCGCAAGGTGAAGGCGACCATTCACTGGGTCTCCGCCGCGCAAGCGGTTTCCGGAGAAGTCCGCATGTACGACAACCTCTTCCTGAAAGAGGACCCGGGCCAGGTGGACGAAGGCCAGGATTTCACCGCAAACCTGAATCCGAAGTCGCTCGAGGTGCTGGTGGAGTGCAAGCTAGAGCCCTCGCTGGCCGATGCCGCCCCCGGCACACGCTACCAGTTCGAGCGTCTGGGCTACTTCTGCGTGGATGCCGATTCGGCGCCGGGCAAGCTGGTCTTCAACCGCACGGTGACACTCAAGGACGCGTGGGCCAAAATCGAGAAGCGGGGCAAGCAGAAGAAATGATCATCTTAGGAATCGGCGGACTCCTGGGCGACGCCGCCGCCGCGATACTCAAGGACGGCGAACTGGCCGCCGCGGTGGAGGAGTCGAAGTTGGTCCGGCGCCGTACCCACTGGGGCGGGCTCGACGAAATGCCGGAGCACGCCATCGCCACCTGCCTCGAACTGGCGGGCGCGCAGCCGGAACAGGTGGACGCGGTGGCGGTGGTGCGTCCGATTCCGGAATCGGATTTTCACCTGAAACTGCGGGCGCAGTTTCCCAACAGCCGCATCATCGTGGTGGAGCATCACACGGCGCACGCGGCGTCGGCCTACTATCCGTCGCCGTTCGATGAAGCCACCGTTCTGACGCTCGATCGCGGCGGCGATTTCCGCTGCGGCTCGCGCTGGCAGGCGCGCGGCGCGCGCCTCTCGCTGGAGCACGAACAGTATTCTCCAGATTCCATCGGTGATCTGTACGGGCGTGTCTGCGAACTCCTCGGCATGGAGGCCAATGTCGACGAGCACAAGGTACAGTGGCGATCCGTCTCCGGAGACGGCCGCTACAAGAGTCTGTTCCTGGAGATTCTGAACGTCTCGGAAGCGGGCCCGCGGCTGGACCGGGGCTTCTTGAGCACGGAGCGCTTGACCCACGGCGGTTTCGGTGCGCGCTTTTTCGAACGTCTCGGCCTGGCCGATGGAGCGGCCGTACCGGAGGTACAGCGCGCGCACGTGGCGGCGGGCATGCAGCAGGCGATGGAAGACGCGGCGATCCGCATGGCCGGTAAAGGCGAGAACCTCTGCCTGGCGGGCGGACTGGGGTTGAATTCGCTTCTGGTCTCGGCGCTGGAGAATCGCTCCGGCTACAAGAATGTATTCGTGCAGCCGGTGGCGGGCAATGCGGGCACGGCCGTCGGCGCGGTGCTGGAAGCCTGGCACGGCGTGTACGGGCGCGAGCGGCGCGTAGCCATGAACACCTTGAGCCTGGGCCCCAGTTTCACCGCGGCGGACATCAAGCAAGTGCTGGAAAACTGCAAGCTCCGCTTCCACTACCTGGTGACCACCGATGAAGTCATCGATAGCGCGGTGGCGCAACTCAACGACCACAAGATTGTCGCCTGGATGCACGGCCGCATGGAGTTCGGTTCGCGCGCCCTGGGCAACCGCAGCATTCTGGCATCGTCCCTCAACCCCTATTCCACCGAGAACCTGAACATCTTCATCAAACATCGCGAGCCCTTCCGCAAGTTCGCGGCGTCGGTGCCCGCGGAGCTTTGCGCCGAGTACTTCGAGGTGGGCCCCAACGCGCGCTACCTGGCGACGGTGGGGCGGGTGAAGCCGGCGCATCGCGAGACGTTCGCCGCGGCGACGCTGGCAGGCGACTTGGTGCGCGTACACACCGTGGATCGCGAGGAGAACCCGCTCTACTGGAAGCTGCTGCACGCCGCCGGCAGGGCGACCGGACTGCCGGTGCTCTACAACACGTCGTTCAACCTGTTCGGCGAGCCGTTGGTCTGTACGCCGCGCGACGCCGTGCGCAGCTTCTACTCGTCGGGCATCGAAGCGATGTTCGTCGGCAATTTCTTCCTGCAAAAGTAGAACCGCACCCTGACGCGCCAACCGTCAGGGAGCGGTTTCCTTCTGCTGCTACTTCAGATACTTGGCGTACCAGGCCAGATAGCGCTCCATTCTGTCCTTTTGATAACTCGGGCGCGCAATGCCGTGGTTTTGGCCGGGATAGACCACTAACTGCGTCGCGATACCAAGACTGCGCAGCGCCTGGTACATCTGTTCGCCGCCGGCCAGAGGCACGTTGAAATCTTTCTCGCCGCCCAGAAAGAGTGTGGGCGTCTTGATCTGGTCGGCGTGTAGAAACGCGTACGAGATCCGGTTCCACGGGTCGAGGCCAACCTTCCAGGGCGGGCCGATCTCTTCGTCGTACTGCATGATGTACTGATCCACGCCGTAGAGCCCCAGCGGAAACGCGGTGCCGGCTCCGCTGGTAGCCGCCTTGAAGCGTTGATCCTTGGCGATGATGGCATCGGTCAGGATGCCGCCGTAACTCCAGCCGCCGACGCCCAGGCGCTCGGGATCGGCGAGGCCGATGGAGAGCACGTGATCCACCGCAGCCTGGAGATCGAGCACTTCCTTGTTGCCCCAATCGGCGGAGATGGCGGTCTGGTATTTTGCGCCCCGGCCCGAGCTGCCGCGATAGTTCACCGCCACCACCACATAGCCATTGGCGGCGAAGAGTTGCCGCTCGAAATTGAAAGAATGCGAGTCCTGGCCGTTGGGTCCGCCATGAATGCGCAGAAGGGTGGGATAGCGTTTGCCGGCCACATAATCCGGCGGCTTCACAATCAAGCCGTGAACCTCGTTGCCATCCTTGGTTTTGCAGCTGAACTCCTCGGTGGCGCCCAGGTTGAATTCGGCGAAGACCGCGTCGTTGTGGTGGGTGAGCACGCGCAGTTCGCTGTTTTCGAGCGCGTGGATCTCGGCGGACTTCGTGTCGTTGGCGGCGAGCACGGCAAGGCGGCCATCCTTTCCCTGGTCCATGGAAGAGATCACGATAGGGCCGCGAATGAGGCGCTGCACCTCGCCGCCGTTGGCGGGAATACGCGCCGGGTATTCGTAGGTGTCGTCGGACACTAGGAAGAGAATCCCGGATCCATCGGGGGTAAAGCGCGGCGCGGAGACCCCGCGATCGAGTCTGTCGGCGAGGATCCTGGGCTCGCCGCCAGCCACCGGCGCCACCGCCAGGCGGCTCATGTTGTAAGCGCCAAGCCTGGCGCCGGAACTTTGCAGGTAGGCCAGTTTGGCGCCGTCGGGACTCCACTCGGGACGCCCGCGCCCCGCCGAACCGTGCAGCCCGTCGTAGTGCGTGATCTCGCGCGGCGCAGCCCCGGCGCGAGCTTCCATGACGAACAGGTTGAACGTGTTGTAGCGCTCCGCGTCCTTGCCCGAACGCCCCAGAAACGCGATCGACTTGCCATCGGGAGACCACGAGGGCGAGGCCGCTTCCAGCACCGCGTCAGTCAGCGCCTCGGCTTTCTTGCTCTCCACATCGAAGAGATAGAGTCTGGCTCCCGGTTGCGTCAGGTAGCCGACCACGTCCTGCTTGAACTTGTACTTATCGATCACGATCGGCTTGGGCGCCTTGGCGGGCGTGGCCGCGGCGCCGGCCGGGCGTTCGTCATCTGCGGGGTCGTTCGGGTCGCGGTCCGCCATCACCAGCAGGAGCTTCCTGGCATCGGGCGACCAATCGTAAAACGTGAGGCGGCCCTTGACGTCGGTGAATTGCTGCGCCTCTCCGCCGTTGCGATCCAGTAGCCAGACCTGGCTACCCTTGGCCTTCCCGGGGCGGCTGGAAAGAAACGACAGCCAGCGCCCGTCGGGACTCCAGCGCGGCGAGCTTTCACTCTCCGTGCTGGTGGTCATTCGCATGTGCTGCTTGCCGTCCCAACTGGTGATCCAGATGTCGGTGTCGCTCTTATCGGCGACGCCGTCCACGGTGTTAACGGTGTAGGCCACCCACTTTCCGTCGGGCGAGATCTGGGCATCGCGCACATCGTGGAAGCGGTGCATGTCTTCGAGCTTCAGCACGCGGCGCGCGGGCTGGGAAAACAGGAGGGAGGCCGGAATCAGCACGGCGGCGAGGCAGAGGGTCTTGGTGCGGATCATGGGAACTCCGAGTCTAACAAGAATAGCTGACCGTGGGAGCGGCTCTTGAGTCGAAGATGACGCTCAGTTGGCCGCCTGTCCCGCCGCGTGGCGGTACATCTGAAGACCCAGTGCCCAGCGGCGTTGGAAGCCTTTCCAGAAGGTGCTGCCTTCTGTGGATTTGACGGGCAGGTCGAGGTAGGCACGCCGCGTATCGTCGCCCTTCAGGTAGAGATCGAGAAACGCGGTGACAAAATGTTGGTTGATGGCCGCGATTCTGTCTTTCCGCCAGACCGGTTCATCGAAGAACGCGCGCGTGGCGAAGCTCTCCATGGCTTCGGCCGGAGGCGGGTTGCCGCCCACGTTGTGCCTGCGTTCTCGTAGACCAGCATGCGGCGCTCCGAATTGACAGCACCTTCGAACGCCTTGCGGACGCCCTGTTGGTAGCCGGAAACATCGTCCTGATCCCCGACGATGAATAGCGAGGGGATGCGAATTCCGGCCAGGCCCCCGGCGTCCCAGTTGCTGTTCGGCGGCTGGGCGCCCCACGGCGCGATGGCCACCATCGCTTTGAGGTTGTCGCGTTTGCGTGCTTCGAATTTCGGAGTGCCCGCGGTCCACGCGTCGAAGTAGCCGCCGGGGATGGCGCGGGCGCTCCCGCCCTGTTTGCTGTACCCCGCACCCGCCGAGGCCAGGGCTCCGTAGCCGCCCATCGAATAACCCACTATGGCCACGCGCGAGGCATCCAACAAGCCGTTCAGGAAATCTCCCGCCAGCAGCCCGTGCGCTTGCAGGGCGTCGATGGTGAACCACTGGTCGGCGGCGCGATTGAGCAGCGTACTGGTGAAGGCCGCCTGCGCGCCGAACACCGAATCCGTGTGGTCGATGGCCGCGACCACGTAGCCCTTGGATGCCAGATTCTCGGTGAGATACGTCAGAAACGTCCGCGAGCCCGGATAGCCGTGCGACACAATCACCAGCGGGAAGCGCTCGCCGCTCACCGGCGGCGCATCGCGCAATGCCTTACCGGGGATGCGGAACGTCTTCGGTGCACCGGGCGCGGGCGTGCCGGGCATGGCGCTCTCGTAAATCACGCGTTCTTCCTGGCCCACCGGAATTACCGCCGGATACCAGATCTCAATCTTCAACCGGCGGTCGTACAGCGGCGCCTTGCCGGACTCCTTATCGAAGCGGAGGATATCGATCTGGCCGGGGTTGACCAGGTCGAGCGTGCGCACGCCCACGGACAGGCGGCCTCGCGGAGCCAGTTCGGGCGCATCCGCGGGCGGAACGCTGAACCCAACCGCCGGGGATTCCTGTGCCAGCGCGATCGCAGAGCAGAGGAGAAAGGGTACAAACGCGCGGGGCAAGAGGCGAAATCGCATTCCTCTATGTTGCCACCGTCGCGGGGCTACCGAAGGACGTTAACTCTGAACCGTTTCACTGGACGCCGTGTTACGTTGCTGATACATTTTGCGCCCTCGGTCTCGCGACTGAAAAAAAGGGGATTACACAAATGTTCGGTAGGCTCGCCTTGTCCGCCGTTACCATTGTGTTCGTAACGGGCACACGGCCCGAGCTAATTTGGACAGGTGTGGCCGGGAGGCCTGTCCCACCTCTTGTTGCAATCGGCCCCGCGATAGTGATACAAACTCC
>JAPKZC010000094.1:0-3790 GCA_026394025.1 Candidatus Solibacter sp. | reverse complement strand
TGCAACGTAGGAACTTTTTTTGGTTAATCGGCGCGGCGGGCGTGCTCGGCCTGGCTAGCCACCGCGAGCAGAAAGCGCAGGAGCAGGTGGCGCGCGCCACGCGCGCCATGCCCATCCCGAAGATCAAGGATATCAGCGTGATTGAATGCCAACCCGCCGGCGTACGGCTGACGGTGGTCAAGATCACCACGGACCAGGACGGCCTTTATGGGTACGGTTGTGCCACATTCACGCAGCGCGCCGATCTGGTCAAGCCGGCGGTGGAGAGGTACCTCAAACCGTTTCTGCTGGGCAAGACGACAGACCGGATCGAAGACATCTGGCAATCCTGCTACGACAGTTCGTACTGGAAGAACGGCCCGGTTCTGAACAACGCCATCAGCGGCGTGGACCAGGCGCTGTGGGACATCAAGGGCCGTCAGGCAGGCATGCCGGTGTACCAACTTGCGGGCGGGAAGTGCCGCGAGGCGGCCGATTGTTATGGCCACGCCGACGGCGCGGATTTTCCCAATGTGGTGGAATCGGCGCGCCGCTTCATGGCGCAGGGGTTCCGCCACGTGCGCGTGCAGATCGGCGTTCCCGGCATGGCCGGATACGGCAGTGCGCGCGGCACGGCACCCGTCAAGGCGTTGCACACTAAGCCGGTATTCGAGCCCGCCGCATACACCCGCCGCGCCCTCAAGCTCTTTGAGGTCTGCCGCAAGGAACTGGGTGACGAAGTGGAATTGCTGCACGACGTGCATGAGCGGGTTTCGCCGAATCAGGCAGTGCAGTTCTGCAAAGACGCCGAGAAGTTCAAGTTGTTTTTTGTGGAAGACCCACTCTCGCCTGAAGACATTGCTTACTTCCGGCAGATCCGGCAGCAGTGCGCCACGCCCCTCGCGATGGGCGAACTCTTCAACAGCCCGCACGAATGGACCCCTCTGATGGGGGAGCGGCTGATCGATTACATCCGCGTACACGTCTCCCAAGCCGGCGGTTTTACTCCGTGCCGGAAAATCGCCATCATGGGCGAGATCTACGGGGTAAAGACTGCGTGGCACGGCCCCGGCGACGTATCTCCCATCGGGCACATGGCGAATGTAACTCTGGATCTGGTGAGTTATAACTTCGGCGTCCAGGAATACTCGGCCTTCAACCAACGGACGCAGGAGATATTCTCGGGTTGCCCGGAGATGAAGGACGGCTACCTGTACGCCAGCGAAAAGCCCGGGTGGGGAATCGAGGTGGATGAGAAAGCGGCCGCCAAGGCACCGTTCACCAACCCGGCCAACGGTTTGAATGGCGGTTGGGGCGAAATCCGCCGCATGGACGGCACGGTAATCAAACAGTAGGTACCTAAAATGAAATCCCGTCGAGAGTTTCTGGGTGCCGCTTGCGCCGGCGCGGTTGGTCTAGGGTCGGCGTTTGCCAGCCCTTATCAACGCGCCGCCGCGGCGCTGCGGAAGAAAGTAACAATCACCGGTGTCAAGTGCATGATTGTGCGCGGGACCTGGGACTGGAACCTGATCAAGATCGAAACCGATTCGGGCCTCTACGGCATCGGCGAGGCCTACTGGGGTTGGGGCGTGAAGGACCTGGTCCTCAACAAACTGGCGCCGATCATCGTGGGCGAAGATCCGCTCAACGTCGATAAGCTCTATACCAAGATGCTGATGCAGAGTGCCGGGGCGGGCGCAATTGGCGGCGTTACGATGACCGCCGCCAGCGGAATCGAAATCGCTCTGTGGGATCTTTGCGGGCGCATTCTCGAAACCCCGGTGTGCAATCTGTTGGGCGGCCGTTTCCGCGACCGCATCCGGTTCTACCGCACGCTACAATCCGTCGCCAATGTGGAGGACCCGGCCGCCTGGCGCGCCCTGTGCGATTCGGCGCGCGCCGAGAAGTGGGGCTGGACCGCCTTCAAGTTCCAGGGCGATGGCGTGCCCGTCAGGGCCGACCCCGGCTTCCGTGAGCCCGGCCACGATCCGTATGGACGCGGACTCACCAATCGGGACTACCGGCGCATCGTCAAGGGTATGGAAACCGTGCGCGAGTCCCTGGGGCCGGATGCGGATTTCGGCATCGAGTGCCACTGGCGCTACGACACGCAGGATGTCATCCGCCTGGCCCGCGAACTGGAACCGGTCAAGCCCATGTGGCTGGAAGATCCGGTGCCGCCGGACAACATCGAAGCCATGGCGAGGGTCACTCACTCGGTCGGCATACCGGTGCTCACCGGCGAAAATCTCTATGGGCGGCAGGGCTTCCGCAAGCTGACCGAGATGCAGGCATGCTCCGGCGTGCACATCGATGTGCCGAAATCGGGCGGACTGCTGGAATCCAAGAAGATCTCCGATCATGCGGACCTGTATTACATCTGGACGGCATGCCACAACCCGGCGAGTCCGGTGGGCACGATTGCGTCGTGCCATGCCGCGGCGGCGATGCGCGAGTTCCGGATTCACGAATTGGCCAACTGGGTGCCTTGGTGGCCCGACCTGGTGGTGCGGGAAGGCGCGTTCTGGGAGAACGGCTACTTCACCATTCAGGACAAGCCGGGGTACGGTATCGAGCTCAATCCGGACGTCGCCAAGGCGCACCTGGCACCGGGCGAGACGTGGTGGGGCTGATTACAGCGATTCCGTGAAAGACGAAATTCTCGCAGCCTACCACCGCATCGCGCCGCTGGTGCGCCAGACGCCGCTGGAGTATTCGGCGGCAGTTGGCGCCTTCCTCAAGCTGGAGCACTTGCAGCACACCGGCTCCTTCAAGTTCCGCGGCGCGTCGAACAAGATCGCGCTGCTCACGCCGGAGCAGGCCACGGCCGGCGTGGTCACCGCCAGCAACGGTAACCACGGCCTGGGCGTGGCGGCCGCATCGCAGGCGCGCGGCATCGCTGCGGAGGTCTTCGTTTCGTCCCACGTTGCGGCCTCCAAGGCGCGCCGCATTGAGGCGATGGGCGCGCGGATACACTGCGCGGGCGACGATCCGCTGACCGCCGAACTCGCCGCGCGCCGGGCCGCCGAAGCAACGGGCCGCGTCTTCATCTCGCCCTACAACGACCTGGATGTGGTGGCGGGGCAGGGCACCATCGGCGTCGAACTTCATCGCCAGTTGCCGCAACTTGACGCCGTTTTCGCCGCCGTGGGCGGAGGCGGGCTGATCGGCGGCATCGGCGAATATCTCAAGGCGGTCTCGCCAGAGACCGAAATCGTCGGATGCTGGCCGGAAAACTCGCCGGTAATGCACCAGTGTTTGCTGGCGGG
The DNA here is from genome assembly GCA_026394025.1 of Candidatus Solibacter sp. Taxonomy (GTDB): domain Bacteria; phylum Acidobacteriota; class Terriglobia; order Bryobacterales; family Bryobacteraceae; genus Solibacter. The sequence goes on along the minus strand of JAPKZC010000094.1, from coordinate 542 downwards.
ACGCGTCGTCGAGGTGGCCGAACAGCCGACTCTCTCCGAAAGTACGGCCGGCGGTCTGGAGCCTGACTCGGTCACCTTCGACGTTTGCCGCCGCGTGATCGACCGCAGCGTGCTGGTGAGCGAGGAGGAGATTCTGCGCGCCATGCGGCTGATACTGGAAAGCGAACACTGGGTGATCGAGGGCGCCGCTGGGGTGGCGGTAGCGGCGTTTCTCAAGGAGGCGCCGCGCTGGCAGGGCAAGAACGCGATAATTGTGATTTGCGGCCGTAATGTGTCGGCGGAGGCAATGAACAGACTATGCGAAAGATGATCGGCGTCTTCCCGTTTTTGGGCCTGGCTGCTCCATCGTTCGCGGCGGATGCCAAACCGTTGTTCAACGGCAAGAACCTGGACGGTTGGGAGATCATCGGTGACGGCCAGTGGACGGTAATGGCGGACGGCACGCTGGTCGGCCAGCGTATCACGGACTTGCGAAAACAACTCGTGCCGGGGAGCGCGTTTTCTACGCCGCAGCAGTTCAGAGGCTGGGTGGATACGCAGTC
>JAPKZC010000780.1:2013-2419 GCA_026394025.1 Candidatus Solibacter sp. | reverse complement strand
GGCCCAGGGTATGACCGAATTCATGCAGCGCCACGGCAACCAGGTCGAATCCCGAAGGTGGCAGATTGACGGTCCAGGTTTCGGCTTCGTCGAAATGTAAGTCTCCGGCAATGGCTCCCCCGTTCGGGGGCGGATAGAAACCATGCGCCAGAACACCGCTTGGGCCGTCGAACGGACTACCGTCCCCGTGATCGCCCGCGACAAAACGGATTACCATGTCCGGAGTGCTGGCGAAGGGTACTTCGGAGAAGGTCAGCGGAGTTACCGCGCTCCACTGGGCGAGCGCCTGCTGGATGGCGCCGCGAATCTGCGCCTGAGTCAGGTCCGGAGTGAAGTTCTGAAAGCCATAAGTCAGGGCGGTCTTTGTCCACTTATTGCCCTGCAAGACAAAATCCGCCGAGGAATC
>JAPKZC010000780.1:1044-1988 GCA_026394025.1 Candidatus Solibacter sp. | reverse complement strand
GCGGACGGTGCATCATCGCCACCGTGTCCTCGTCGAGCTCGCCGGTAACCGGCAGATGATTGAATTCCTGAAACCGCCGCAGGGCTTGTGCGGTTTGATCGTCGAATGTGCCTGTCTTGCCCTTGGGAGCGGCGGGTGCTCCCTCGGGCGCCAAACCGAACACGCCGGCCGCGGGCGATGCCATGTAGCCGAATTTCGCCAGATAGGCTTGCAGTTGAGCGACGTTGTCGCCCTTGTCGCCCTGTTTCAGACCCGCCGATGTTGGGACATCCGGCTTGTTCTTGGTTAAGGTTATGGCTTCGCCCAACGTCATCGTCGACGCTTTTTGCCCTTCAGATTTGGAATTGTGTGCCATTTGTTTATCTCCTTAATAGTCGAAAGGTCCTACTGCGAGACTGGAACTAAGACAACCCGCCATGATCCAGGAAGTTCAATTGTCCCCGGTTCGCCAATGCTTTCCGGTTTGCCCGCTCCGCGCGGCATCTCTCCGGCCATAGCGCCGGATGCGGTTTCGGTCATTTCGCCGCGCGGCATCTCGCCCGCGGTGACAGCGCCCGTGGCGCCGGGACCTGTTTCAGTCATTTCGCCGCGGGGCATCTCGTCCGCGACGAGCGCGCCCGAAGCGCCGGGCCCCGTTTCAGTCATCTCGCCGCGCGGCATCTCGCCCGCGGCGATAGCGCCCGTGGCGCCGGACCCTGTTGCAGTCATCTCGCCGCGGGGCATCTCGCCGGTGGGCAGGTGTATGTCGCGCATCGACTTAGATTCAGTTTTAGATACTTCACTACCCGGTTTGACTTGTGGTTGGCTCATAGGTCTCACCTCTCAATGACGAAATAGCTTACCCAGCTTACCTAGAATTCCAGGATCTTCCCTTCCGCTATCCTGGCCAGGATTGAGTGTAAGTCTAAAACGATCTAAGTTGGATGTTTTTTTTGAGTGCAGCA
>JAPKZC010000780.1:0-1009 GCA_026394025.1 Candidatus Solibacter sp. | reverse complement strand
TTGAGTGCAGCATTATCTCAACGTGAGAAAACTCACCATCGTATTACTCGCCCCGAAGGACAGCGCGGGAATCCGTTCAGCAGCGTATCGGCTTGCGGAATCGTCCGACGCCGGGTTAGCGGTGCTTTTCCGGTTCGTTTGACTCAGGCCGCAGGGGTTGGCGCCCCGTAGTGGGGCGGGCGCCCTCGCCTCCGCTTCCGGTAACGGGACGAGGGCGTCCCTCCCCAGTTGGGGGCCCCAGCCGCTGCCAGGGCGATTACCTGAGCCAGGCGGACAGCCACCCGCCGCAATTCTCAACGACCCGTGAAAATCCAAGTAATTGAATCTGTGGGGCTTCTGCCCCAACTGTGCGATTCGCCGCTGTTTTGGGCAGCCGGATTCCCCGCAACTTGCTGAGAATTCGGGCAATTCACTCTGGAAGTATAAATGCACCCGATATGGACTCTATGCAGACGTATGTGGGAGCGCCTCAACTGCCCTCGGACGATAAACGATGGAAAATCGTCGAGGCCACGGCACGCCGTCACGGGCGCGAACCGCACGCACTCATCGAAACCTTGCACACGGTCCAGGAGTGCTTCGGCTATCTCGATGAAAACGCGTTGCGCTTCGTGGCATCCGTGTTGCGTGTGCCACTCAGTCGCGTGTACGGCGCGGCCACGTTTTATCACTTCTTTACCCTCAAGCCGAAGGGCAAGCACACGTGCGTGGTGTGCACCGGGACGGCCTGCTACATCAAGGGCGCGCCGCTGCTGTTGAAGGCGATCGAACGGCGCCACGGGATCAAGCCGGGCGAGACTACGCCGGACGGGGAATTGAGCGTGCTCACGGCGCGCTGCCTGGGGTCCTGCGGCCTGGCCCCGGCGGCGGTAATGGATTCCGCGGTGCTTGGCAAGATCGCGCCCGAAGACATCCTGGCACGCATCGAAAGAGGTATCCACCCTTGACCATTGAGGAACTACACAAAATCGCGGAGACGGAACGGGCCGCCCAGATGAAGTTCCAGCAC
>JAPKZC010000430.1:9571-13469 GCA_026394025.1 Candidatus Solibacter sp. | reverse complement strand
TACTCCACGCGATTCAGGCGATGCACGGCGGGCCGGCCGGGATTGGGGTTGGCCGCGGCGGCCCGGTCGAGCGCCTCCTCCAGGGATTTCGTGAACGCTGCCGAGACGGCGACCGCCGGACGCGGCAGGCCGGCCGGAGGCATCTCGCCCGTACGGACTTTGCGCAGCACCTTCTCGAGAACGGCGGCGTTGCCGCCGGCACTGGAGATGTCGATTCCGTTGAGGGCAACTCCGGCCGTGGCGTTCTTCTGGTTATGACACCCTGCGCAATACTGGTCAAGCAGCGGACGCGGGCTCGCGGTCTGCGGCCAGGCAGCATTCCACGGCGAAGTGGCAACAGCAAAGAGGGCTAGAGCGGTCCAGTGGGACACAGCTCTCCTCCCCTCCCGAATGAGATGCATTGTATCGATTCTCGTTCAATTCGCCGCCAAAATCAAATGGCTCTCCCGTTGTACAATCGGCACCATGAAGACACTGGCATCCCTCGTCCTCGTTCTCCTCGCCACCGCCCTCTTCGCCGCCGCTCCGGAAGAGTTTTCCACCTCGGCCGGCGCCCTTCAAATCATCCCCATCCAGCACGCCAGCCTGCTGATCAAAGCCGGCGGAAAAGTGCTCTACATCGACCCCGCGCAAGGCGTCTACGACGGCCTGCCGCCGGCCGACTACATCTTCATCACCGATACCCATGGCGACCACATGGTGCCCGCCGTGGTCGATAAGCTGAAGAAACCGTCCACCGTGATCGTGGCGCCCAAGGCTGTCGCCGAGAAATTCCCCGGCGCCCTCGTCATGGCCAACGGCGACACCAAAACCATCGGCGTGTTCAAAGTGGACGCCATCCCCATGTACAACCTGAAGCCCGCGGACAACGGCCAGACCTATCACGAGAAGGGCCGCGGCAACGGCTACATCGTCACTTATGGCGGCAAGCGTATTTACATCGCCGGCGACACCGAGGGCATCCCGGAAATGCGCGCCCTAAAAAACATCGACGTGGCCTTCATCCCAATGAACCTGCCGTTCACCATGACGCCGCAGGCTGCGGCCGAGGCGGTGCGCGCCTTCCATCCGGGCGTGGTCTACCCCTACCACTATCGCGGCCAGGACACGGCCATCTTCGCCAAAGCGCTCGAAGGCACGGGCATCGACGTCCGTCTGCGCGATTGGTACGCCAAATAGCAGCCTGCGGTGTACGAAACCGGTCGCGAAATTCACGACCAACTCGCCGCCCCAATCGAACCGTATTCTACATCGCGCGGTCGCTGGTGGGTGGCACCACACCCTTCAAACGCATATACACCGATATGTAGCCGTACATCTCGGTATTGTGCGTGGTGTTGCCAATCAGCGCCGTGATCTTCGAGCGCTGCTGCCCGCCGCGGCCCGCAATCATCTCCATCGCCGTCTCGCTGTTCATGTTCTCCCACGCGGCATCGCAGGCTTCGAAGCTCGCCTTCAGCCCGGCCACGATATCCGCCTTCGCCGTCTTCCCCGCCGCGGGGTTCGTCTTGCGCTCGCCAGTCATCCCGCTGCACGTGCCGATCTGGTTGGCGATGTGCACCATACGCTGGCCGAACGTCTCCATCTCCGGCGTCGGTTTGAAGCTATAGGCCTCTTCCGGCATTTTCTCCGCGGCCTTGATCACATTGTTCTTGTTATTGGTGTAGGCCGTCTTTTGTTCGGCGATCACGGGGTTCTGCGCCAAAAGCGCGCAGGCGTTCGCCAGAGAAAGGGCAATCGTCATTACGGCAGATCGGTTCATGTTAGTCCTCTGAGTTGTGGTGGGGTAACTGTAGCTATTCTACTGCAACCGACTGCGACGCAATGGTGACTTTTTTCCCGGTGCGCACAGAGTCGCGCGCCGCCTGTAGAATCTCCACCACGATCACGTTATTCTCCAGCGAGTTCAGCCCCGAAGGCTTGAACTTGCCGCGCGCCATGCCGGTCAGGTAGCTGATGGAATCGCTCTCCGCTGCCGGCAACTCGCCCGGTTTGCGCGTCTCCTCGGCGCGTTGCCCCGGCAGGCGGACGCGCAACCCGTCCCCGCCCGTCGCGATGGCATATCCCTTCTCACCGTAGACTTCAAAATCCTTGCGGCTGTACGGCCAGTTCCAGGACGCCTGGATCACCCCCTGCGCCTTCGGGTATTGCACCAGGATGGTCGCCTCGTCATCTACTTTCGCGTAGATGCCCGGCTTGTTGGTCTGCGCGATCGCGGTCACCGCGACCGGACGTTGATCGCCCATCATCCACGTCATCAGGTTGGCGCCATAACAGCCGAAATCGAACAGCGCCCCGCCGCCGTTCTTCACCGGGTCCGTTAGCCACGCAAGAAACTCCGGTTGGACGTTGATCTCCTTCGGCCCCTGGTGCCCGTCCATCGCCACCATTCGGCGGATCTCGCCCGCGGCGTTCTGCTGCTTGATCAGCTTCCAGATCTCGCCGTGGCTCTTGTACCACGTGGTCTCGTAATTCACCATCACCGCGATGCCGCTAGCCGCCGCCGCTCTCTGGATGGCGCGCGCCTGCGTGGTATTGACGGCGAGCGGCTTCTCCATCATCACCGCGATCTTACGCGCCGCGCACGCCCCTACCACCATGGCGTGGTCGCTCGTGTTCGTGAAGGTGGCCACCGCCTCTGGATGCACGCGGTCCAGCATGGTCCCCAGGTTCTGAAAAAGAATCTCCGGCGCGAACCCGTTGGCCTTCGCGTAGCTGGCCGTCAACCCGGCATCCGGATCGAAGACGCCGACAATTTCCACGTCCTTCCGCAACTTGGCGCTCCTTAGGAATCCGGAAACATGCCCGTGCACCAGCCCGGCAATGGCGAGGCGCACCGGCTTCGCATCGGGTGTCTGTGCCCCGAGCACCACGGAAAAGAAAAGAAGAGCAATCAGCCCGCGAGTCATCCCTGCATGATATCGCGATGGCATACCTATGCACCCGGGCGCCCGGATATATAATGGAGTCCGGCCAGGCCCCACTGACCGTCTCAACCGAGGCATTGAAAAGGAGAACACGAGATGAAGCGTCACGTTCAAGTTGCGGTGCTCGCGCTAGTCGCGTTGGCGCCGCTGGTCGCTCAAACGCCGAAAGGCTGGAAGATGCGCGTCGATCGCAGCACATCGGCGTCGGACCCTGACGCGCCAGGCGAGATCAAATTCGTAACTCAGGGATCGGGCTACCACGCCACCAATCCCCAAGCGGCGGTGTACTGGAATCCGGCGAGTACCGCGGCGGGCACTTATACTCTCAAGGGTACGTTTACGCTGATGAAGCCGAGCGGCCACACCAACTATTACGGCCTGGTGTTTGGCGGCAGCGCTCTCGAAGGCGCTGAGCAGAGCTATCTCTATTTTGTGATCGCGCAGAACGGGACGTGGCTGATCAAACGCCGCGACGGCGCCGCCACCAGCAACGTACAGCCGAAGACACCTAACGATGCGGTGAAGAAACCGGATGCGGACGGAAAATCCACCAACGCCCTCGAAGTGCGCGTCGGCGCCGACAAGACCGATTTCGTGGTCAACGGCGTTGTCGTGCACTCGGAACCGAAAAGCGCTGCGGCGAAGACCGACGGCATCTACGGCATCCGCGTCAACCATATGCTCGAGGTTCAGGTGGATGGGTTGACGGTGTCGAAATAGCGTCGCCACCCGCGGTCATCGACTATACCTTGACCGTCTACCTGCCAGTCCAAGCACGTAGAAGGTCAAGGTATGCGCCGTCAGCCGTCAAAGCGAACGCAGGAAGTCCAGAATCGATTGCCGTTCGCCGGGCGACAAGGCGTTGAATCGCTGGATCACCGCGGTAGCTTCGGAAACGGGAAAGTTGTTGCCTGCCTGCTGATGTGGTTCCGGTTCTGAGGCGTGAGCCTTGATTGCGACCACCAGATCGT
>JAPKZC010000430.1:2675-9543 GCA_026394025.1 Candidatus Solibacter sp. | reverse complement strand
CGTCCGTCCGTCCGTCGTGCAGGAAGAACATCCGCTGGCCAATGCCCCACAGCGGCGTGGTCCGGAACATATCGCCTTGCGCCAACCCTTGCGTGACGTTATCGGCCAAACCTCGGCCCATGTGATGAATCAGCAGGTCGGAATACAGATGAGCTTCCAGGTTCTGGAGAGCTTCGGTTTCGTGTCGCGGACCAGTCACCAGGGTCGGTGTATGGCATAGGAAGCACCCGATTCCCGGATTGCCGGCACCGGTTCCGAACAGTTGCTGCCCGCGCAGGGCACTAGCCGAAAATGGCGCCGGCTGGGGCGGCGCCAGTTGCCGCATGAAGATCGCGAATTCCAGCCAGTCCGGCAACATATGCAGCGGATTATTGAACGCCTGGTTCCGCGCGTCGCTCGTGTCCACGCGAGTAATGTCGTTCGGCTCGTTCTTGCCGTGGCTGCAATCCGGGGTCTCGTCGGTGCTGGTGGGAAAGAGATCGTTGGTCACCCCCATTTCCACGTTGTACGCCTCGCTGGCGAAAATCGTTAGCGACTTGTTCTGCGCCTTCCACCCAAAGCGCGTGATGGTGCCATCATTGCCGCTCCGGTTCGGCATGCCGCCGATGCCAAGCGGAGCACGCAAGGGCGCAGTGGACGCGGCGTTGTTCAGAATGGCCGCATCCTGTATCGCTTCGATCAGCCCCAGGCCAAACAACTGCAGCGGAATGCGGAAAGACAGGTTGCCATTCCGGTACTGCGTTTCGAAATCGGGCTGGGGAAGGGCTGCCGCCGTGCACCCCGTTGAGCCAATATCGCTCCGTCCAACGACCGTGAATAGCTGGTGCACGCCGCCGTCCGGCGTTCCATCCGGTTTTCGTTGGAACCGCACCTCGCGGATCGGACCGTATCGCGTGATGAAGGATGGCACGTAGTTCTGCCCGCCCTTACGATGGGGAATCAGGTCGAACATCGGGTTTTCCGGCTTCCGGAAACGGCTGGGCGGGTCCTGCGGATTCGGCACCAGAAGACCGCCGGACCCCCCAATTGCGGGCTGCTGATGGCACACCGAGCATTGGTCGCCGTTAAATCGCGCGCCCAGGCCGGATGAATTGGTCAAGGTCGCGAGGTTCGGATTCTCGGCGGTGTTTTTCCCCAGCGTCACGTCGTTGCAGGTGTCGCATACCGCCTCGAGTTGCGTCATCCGCGCGATGCCCTCGACGAAGAGCGCTTGTTCGTTGACCTGTAGGCCTGCGATCGGCCCACCGGCTCCCGGACGGCCTCCGCGAACTCCCGGGTCCTTTTGGGCCAGGCATAGAAATGTGAACGAAAACGCAGCCATCGCGGCACGCCGTGAAATACGCAAACTCATCATGATCTGGCTCCTCCAAGTGTTTTCATTTCTTCTCCCCTCAGGAGTCTAGTAAAGGCCAGAACAGCCCAACCTGTCACCGCATAAACGGATAGGGATCGCCAGAGGAATTAACGAACAATCCGGTGGCGTAGCGCCTTGGAGACGGCTTCGGATTTCGAATGAACTTGCAGCTTTTCGTAGATGCTGCGCATGTGGAAGCGGATGGTGTTGATGCTCACACGCAGTTCGTCAGCCGCTGTCTTGTAGTTGTGGCCTTCCACCAGCAGCCCCAGGATTCGGATTTCGTGCGGCGTGAGGCGATAGTCGGCCTCCGCTGGAGGGCGGATCTGCCGAAATAACGACACCACGCGACGTGCCACATCGGGCGACATCGGCGCTCCACTGCCCACCGCTTCCTTCAGGCCTTCCAGCAGGCGTGCCGGCGGAGTCTTCTTCAACAGATATCCGGAAGCGCCGGCACAGAGGGCGTCGAAGATACGCTGGTCGTCATCGTAGACGGTTAGCATAAGCACGGTCAGCCCCGGATGCAGTTTCTTGATCCGGCGTGTGCCTTCAATTCCCGACATCCCCGGCAGTCCGATGTCCATCAGCAGCACATCCGGTAACTCGCCATCGATTTTCGCCAGCGCATCTTCCACGGACCCGAAGCTGCCCACGCAGCGATAGCCTTCCGTTCCGTCGATCAGAGACCTCAGGCCTTCACGGATTTTCGGCTGATCCTCAATGATCCCGACTTTAAGGGCGTCAGGTACGGCCATAGGTGCGCAAGGTCATTTTACCCAAAGGGCGTCTGCAGTTCCCCGCTCATTCATGCGGGCTCGGCGGGCGCTGCACCGTCCGCCCTCCAACCGGTACCCGCAGAGTAAGCGAGGTTCCCCCGGGGCCGGATTGGATCTCCACCCGGCCACCGGCTTCGCGGGCGCGCTCCCGCATGCTACGCAGACCGTGCCCATCGTAGTCCCGGTCGACATTGAATCCCCCGCCATTGTCGGCGACTCTTAAATGGAGCCACCCGTGTTCCACCCGGCTATCGACGCTGACTTCCGTAGCGCCGGAATGCCGCAGCACGTTATGGATGGCCTCTTTAAAGGTGAGGAAGATCTGCCGCCTCGGGTCCGCTCCCATCTGCAGTTCTTGTTCCTCGGCCGGAGACTGGAACTTCAGCCGGATGTCCCGAGCGGAAAGCACGTCGCTGGCGAAACGTCGCATACGATGGATCAAGTCGTCAACGTGGTCCCGTTCCGGGTCAATGGCCCAAACAATATCGCTCATCGAGTCCACCAGCTCACGTGAGATGCCGGCGATGTCGGCCAGCGGCTCCGCGAGCTTGACGTGCGCCGGATCTACAAGCCTGCTGGCAACCTCGCTCAGGATGGCGATCTGCGAGAGGCTGGAGCCGATGTCGTCGTGCAGGTCCGTCGCGATCCGCGTGCGCACGCGCTCGAGTTCCAGCAGCCGCGTGAGCCGGTAGCGGTGGAGCCAATATACCGCCGTAGCAGCAAAGGCCACCACCAGCAGTTGAAACCACCAGCGCTGCCAGACCGGCGGCAGAATGACGAAGCTTATGGAGGCCGGCTGTGCGCTGGCAACGCCTTCCGAGTTGATAGCGCGGACCAGAAATCGGTATGCGTCAGGCGAAAGATTTGCGTAATGGACGCTGCGCTGGAACGACGGAGCGCGCCATGTGGAATCAGCGCCCTGCAACATGTATTGATAACGCAGTGTCTCTCCCGGGGCGAACGCCAGACCGGCAAAACCCACCTCTATGTCGTTCTGATTCGGTTCGTACCGCAACCCGGAAATGTCGGTTTCGCCCAGGTCTGACATCGGCTGCGGAACACCGTGCACCACCAGCGACGTAATCGAAATCCGATGGGGTGCCGGTGGGCGGCCCGGCGGAGACAGGAGCCGCGAAAGTCCACCCTCCGTGCCGAACCACAGGACGCCGCTACCGTCGCGAAAGCTGGCGTGAACTTCTCCGGGCGCCATGCCTTCCGCGCTGGAATATCTGATGACCTGCCCGGTCGCGGGATCCAGCCGGTCTACTCCGCTGCCAATTCCGGCGTAGATCCGGCCCGACAGGTCTTCCGCCAGTGAAAGAATGAGATCGCTCGAAAGGCCGTCCGCCATGGTGTACCGCCTGAACGCCGGCCGGCCGGCTGCCGGTTGATCGAACCGCATGAGTCCGTTCTGATCCGTACCTACCCAGAGCCGTTTTTGCCGGTCGAGGCAAACTGCGCGGATTCCCCCCGCCGGTGCATTCTCGGAACCGCCAAAGAGCTCGACCGCCGGTCCACGGAGCCTGGCCATTTCCGGATGGCCCCTTCCAAACCGCAGGAGCCCCATCCAAAGCCCAGCCGATCCGTCCTCGGCAAATAGAGAAACGCCGGACGCCGGGAGCCACGGCAGCCCTTCCGAATAGCGGTGGAACCAGCGGTCGCGGCGGTCCCAGCGCGCCAGTCCATTCCGCTTTCCGGTGGTGCTCAGCCACACGTCGCCGGCGGAATCCGCAAAGACTGACACAATCGGGCCCTCGGGCAGCCCGTCGCGCTCCGTGTATCGGGCTGCCGGTGGCCGGACCAGGTCGGAGGCTCGCGAAACTCCGCTGTATCGCAACAACCCGTCGCTGGTTCCGATCCACCAGTTTCGTTCGCCATCACGCGCAATGCATTGCGTGCGGGCCCCCCAGTCCAGCAGCCTGGTCCCCTCCGGCAGGTTGACCCGTGTTGCCCGAAACCGCCTGCCGTCGACCTCATTGACGTAAAGGCCCGTACGCACATTCTCCCCGCGCCATCTTCGAAAATCGAATCGATCTTTGTTCCAACCAGGCCATCGATTGCCGTGTAAGACAGAAACGTGTTCCACACCAGCTTCGCCACTCCGCTGCCATCAGTGCCGATCCAAAGGTTCCCCGCCGTATCCTCGGCAAGGGCCTCCACCCCGGAGGCCGGCAGCCCGTTCAACGCCGTGTAAGGCGAAAAGACCTGTGAACCAGTTGACCGGTCCGCGCGCGCGGCGCTCAACCCCATCTTTGTCCCCACGAACAACGTTCCATCGGTGAGCTGATGCAGCGCCTCAATGGATTCGGAACCGAGGCCGTCTTTGTCATGGAAAGAAGCTTCCACAACCCTGCGGCCCGGAGTAGGGTCCGCTATCAGTTTGCACAAGCCTCCGCGCGTGCCCGCCCAGATCCGGTGCTGCCGGTCCAGCAGAAGAACGGTGATGAAACTCTGCGGCAGGCCTTCCCTTTCGGTGTAGCGTTCCACCCCTCCCGCGACCCGCAGCCGGTACAGACCACTGCTGGCGCCCACCCACAAATCCCCCCGCGGATCCTGCAAAAGCGCGTGGACGGCTTGGTCGGCCCACCCTTCCGTCGGCATTCCCAAACCGATGCTCTTCCACACAGGTTCGGTCTGCTCCGGACGCTGCTCCAGCCGGAACACGCCCGCGTCGGTCCCACACCAGATGCCGCCCAGGCGATCTTCCAGCAGTACGTTCAGGCGCGAAGAGCGATCATCGTTCCCGGCCCGGTAAACCTGGAATCTCTGTTTCCCGGCTCGCTTGGGCGCGTACCGGCAAAGTCCTCCGGCGGTCGCGATCCAGAACTCGCCGCTCCGCGTTTCCAGCACATCGTTCACCACGCGATGCGGAAGCCCGTCGCGCCGGCCGTAGCTGTGAAACTCGTACCCGTCGAAGCGCGAGAGACCCTCACTCGTGCCAAACCACAGGTATCCCCTGGAGTCGCGCACGATACGGTTCACGGAGTTGTGCGCCAGGCCGTCCGCAGCCGTGTAGATCTTGAGCGGGAGTTTCTCGCCGTGGCCAACGCCCGCGGACACCAGAAGCAGCGCCAACCATCGAGGAGCCCGGCGGAGCATTCCACCTAGTGTAGCGAAGCGGCCGCGAAGTCGCATTGTACCGGGTCAAGCCAGCCGCTGGCCTTCCTGCCTCATCAACCGTCGCTGCTTCCAGAACTCATACACGGGCGGGTACACCATCAGTTCCATCAGGAACGAGGTCACGATGCCGCCGGCCATCGGTGCGGCGATGCGCTTCATCACCTCGGCGCCGGTGCCATCCGCCCAAAGAATCGGGACCAGGCCCAACAGCATCGCCGCCGCGGTCATGAACTTCGGACGGATGCGTCTCGCGGCCCCTTCCACGATTGCCGCTCGCAGGTCCACCGGCGTGTTCAGCCGGCCCTCGGCCCGCGCGCTCACGACAGGTCCAGATACAGCAACATGAACACGCCGGTCTCGGCGTCGACGCCAAGCGCGATGAGTCCCACCCACACCGCGACGGACATTTGATAGCCCAGGAAATGCAACAGCCACACCGCGCCCACCGCGGAGAACGGCACCGCGGCCAGCACCATCGGGGTCTTTACGGCGGAGCGCGTGTTGATCCACAGCAGCGAAGCGCCCAAGCCCGTCTTACCTTACTGCCCCCATCGCGGCGCGTAGAATCAGGTGACGTGGGAATTTGTGATCTGACACGACACCGGCAAGAAGCCTCGCAGGCGCCCATCACGTTAAGTAAACAGCGTTGGGTTTAGCCCCAATACTGTTCACTTAGTGGCCGCATCGCCCTTTCCGGCCGTAACGAGCGGTTGGTTCGACGAAAAAACGGCGTTCACCGACAGCAGCTAAATAAACGCCGGTGTCTGATAGTTGAAACTGCGCAAGTTCGGGAAGACGTAGTCCAGGTCCACTTGCGCGGAGAGTCCGAACCACTTCGCCAGCGCGCCGCCGTACTGGTCGACTGACGTGCCGGGAACCCACGTGCCGCGACTGGTGGAGTCGTCGGGGCCGCCCAGCGCGAGCGTGGGGAACGTGCCGTACAGGTTGCCGCCGTTCACCGCGCCTCCCATGATGAGGGCGTGGCTGCCCCAGCCGTGGTCGGTGCCGGCGTTGCCGTTGGGCTGGAAGGTGCGGCCGAAGTCGCTCTCGGTAAACGCGGTCACGTTGTTCTGCACAGTGAGCGCGCCCATCGCCTGGTCAAAGGCCGCCAGCGCGCCGGCAAGGTTCGAATAGAGCTGGACCTGAGTGGCCAGTTGGTTGGAATGCGTGTCGTACCCGCCCTGGCTGCAGAAGAAGATCTGGCGGGTGGCGCCCAGCGCGGCCCGCACCTGAATGATCTTGGCCACCTGCGCCAACTGCGTGCCAATATCCGTATTCGGAAAAGTGACGCCCAGGCTGGCGCTGCCGGTCACCGCGGAATACACCGCTTGCGCCACGGCCATGGCATCTTTCAACGATTTCTGCGCCCCCTGAATCAGCGTCACGCCGCTTGAAAGGCTGAGCATGTTCTGTAGCGCGGTGGATCCCGGAGCGGAGGCGGGCGCCACCAGGCCGAAATTGCTGGTGTTCACCGTGGCGGGCTGGGTGCTCTGCCCGATCAACTGAAGCGTATTGCCACTGATAGCGATGGCGGGCGGCACCAGGCCGCCGGAAATGCCGGCCACTTTGTCGGCCAACCGGCCGGACCAGCCGGTAGTGGCGCCGCCCTGCGACA
>JAPKZC010000430.1:0-2660 GCA_026394025.1 Candidatus Solibacter sp. | reverse complement strand
CGCGTTTACCGAGAGCGACTTCGGCCGCACCTTCCAGCCCAACGGCAACGCCGGCACCGCCCGCACCAGCGTGCCCACGTTCGCCAGCAGCGCCAGGCGCTTGCTCGAGTTGTACAGCGGAGCGATCGACGTGAAGCTGGGATGCAACCCATAGTTGGCATTCGTGCCGGGGTCGCGAATGCCAACCAGCGACCCCTGCGAGATGGCCAGGTTCTGGCGGATCTTCAGGTAGTTGGCGTAAGTGGCGGTGTCGTTGGGCACCAGCAGGTTGTTGGCATCGTTGCCGCCGAATAGGAAGACGCACACCAGCGCCTTGTAGTCGCTGGACGACTGCGCCCGCGCGGTAATCAGTCCGGCCTCGCCGAAAGCAGCGGCGGCGCCGATGGTGGAAAGCGTGCGGCAGCCGAGGCGAATGAAGTCGCGACGCGATCGAAGCTGCTGGAATGTCATGGCTGTTGTCCTCCTCTCACCGTTTGACCTCGTTTTGTGGCGCGGCCGCCGCCGCATAGAGCGCACTCACCACCCGCGACGCCGGGTTAGTGGAAACGCTGGCGGCGGCGGTCAAAACGCTTCGCATATTGGCATCCATGTTGCCCCGGAACAGCGCCTGGTTAAGCGCCTCCACCAGGTCGGACGGGTTGTTCGCCAGATCCTGGAAATTGGTCAGGGTTACGCGGATGCCGCTGGAGATGCCGTTGGTGGCCACCCGGTAGGCGAAGTTGGCGCGCGCCAGCGCCGTGGTGGCGTTCATCGCCTGGAATTCGGGCGCCACCGGCGGCGGCGTGAAACCGGGCACGGTATAGGAGGGCAAAAAGTAGCTGAAAACCGTGCCGGCTGCCAGCGGAGTCTGTCCCATCAGCGTGGCCTGGGCGGTGAGAGCATCGGCGGCAGTCACTGTGGCATTGAGCGCGCGCAGCAGACCGGTTGCATACAGGACCGGTTCCGCCAGCTTGCCCGAGCCTTCGCCTTGCGCTTCGGGGTCGCTGAGCAGGGCGGTAATCACGGTCCGCAGGTTGCCCTGCGATGCCTGGAAAGCCCTCGCCACCCGGCCCACATAAGCGGGCGATGGATCGCTCATCACGAACCGCTGGATCAGCCGGTAGGCGACGAACGGCGCCGTGTTGGTCTGCCGGAAGAGACAATCGAGCCCCGCGTCCAGGTCGCTCTGCGCCGTCCCGCCGGCCGAGATGAGGCACGGCACGGGCAGGTTAAGGTTCTTCTGGGTGGTGTCGTGATGATCTTCGAACGCCACCATGGGGCCGAAATAGTACGGCATGTTCTTCCACAGCGAGGCGAAACCGGGCGTCCGGCCGTAGGTCCAGCCGGTCGTCACCTTGGCCATCTCGGCCACCGTGGACTGGTCGTATTCGGGAACCGTGGCGCCGCCCTGCGTGATGGGAACGCCCTGGGAATCCAACTGCACCAAGCCCACCGTAAAGAGCTGCATCAACTCGCGCGCGTAGTTCTCGTTCGCTACCGTGCCCGCGGCGGGGTTGGCCTTGTCGTTGTTCACCATGTCGAGGAAGTCGCCCATGGATGGATGCAAGGTGATGGCGGCCAGCAGGTCGCGATACCCGCCGAAGGCGAGGTCGCCCATCACGCGTTGGTAGGCCACCATCTGCTGGAGTTGCACGTCTTTGACGGCGGAGACCACCAGAATCTGCGCCAGGGCGAACGACGCACGCTGGCGCAGTTGATCGTCGCCCGTCAAGGCGAGATTGAAGAAGGCGGTCTGAAGGCGGCTCACGCCTTCGGTGGTGGTGTTGGGATCGGGCCACGTGCTGGCGGGCTTGGCAAACTGCGCAGCGAGCCAGGCGTCCGCCCCCATCGTCTGCAGCTCCACAACGCTCTGCGGCGTGGGGCCCCAGGTGGTCATTTCGAGGAAGCGGACCGCGTCGCCGTACGGCATCTTCTCGCTCGCCAGGCGGACGGGAACCGCGATTGGCGTAGAGGTGGCCGTGCCTGGGTTCGGATTGGTGACCTTGACCGCCGCCAGACGCCCCACCGGCATCGCCACCGTTCCGGTGACCGTCAACTTCGTGTCGGATACGAACGTGGTGGGCAGCGCCACACCCGCAAAACTGACGGCTGCGCCGGCCGCAAACCCGGTCCCGTTCAGCGTGACGGTCACATTGCCCGGGTTCACCGGATTGGGATTCACCGACGTGACCACGGGCAGCGGGTTCTGCAAAGCCACCGTCACGCTGGCCTTGGCAGCGGGGTCGAAGTGGCTGACAGCGGTCACCGTCACGGTGGCGGGATTCGGCAGAATGGCGGGTCCCGTGTAGACACCCAGGGACGAGACTGTTCCGATGTCGGAATTGCCTCCCTCCACTCCGTTCACCTGCCAGATCACTGCCTTGTCGTTGCTATTAGCTACCGTCGCGGTAAGAGCCAGCGTAGTGCCGCAACGGATGGTGCGGCCGCTGGGCGAGAGCGTCACCAGGGTGGCCGGCCCCGCGTTCTTGACCGGAATCGAGACCCCCGTCTGCGAACTCACCCCGCCGATGGTTGCCAGAATCGCCTGATCGCCGTCCGCCACAAGCGGCACGATCACGTTGAACTGGTACACTCCCGGCAGCACGATTCCGGCGTACTGCACGGTTGCGGCGGCGCCGCCGACAGTCACTTTCAATTGAGTGAGGTCCGACAGGGGCGCG
>JAPKZC010000666.1 GCA_026394025.1 Candidatus Solibacter sp. | reverse complement strand
GTTCCTCAAAAGTGCCCGGCAGCGGATTCTTCGCGAAGGTTGGGCGGTTGCGACCATCGACCGCCGAGAACGTGCCGCGTTCAGAAGCGCTGCTCCGAGATCCACCAGGAATCGATCCGCCAGCCCCTGACTTATCGGCCCCCAACTACACCGCCAACTGCCGCAGCACATACGGCAGTATCCCTCCATTGCGGTAGTACTCCACCTCCTGCGGAGTATCCACGCGCACCACCGCAGTGAACGAAATCTCCGTCCCGTCGGCCTTCACTGCGCGCAGGGTAGCCGTGCGTCCGCCGCCGTTCAGCGAGCTGGCCACGCCTTCGATGTGGTAGACCTCGTCGCCCGTTAACCCCAGGCTGGCGGCGCTTTCCCCCACCTGGAATTGCAGCGGCAGCACCCCCATGCCGACCAGGTTGGTGCGGTGTATCCGCTCGAAGCTCTCCGCGATCACCGCGCGGACACCGAGCAGCAGGACGCCCTTGGCGGCCCAATCGCGCGACGAGCCCGAGCCGTATTCCTTGCCCGCGACGATCAGCAGCGGCACGCCGTCCGTCTGGTATTTCATGGCCGCGTCGTAGATAAACATCTGCTCGCCTTCCGGCAGGTGGCGGGTCAAGCCGCCTTCGGTGCCGGGCGCCAGTTGATTGCGCAGACGGATGTTGGCCAGCGTGCCGCGGACCATGACCTCGTGATTGCCGCGGCGTGCGCCGTAGGAGTTGAAATCGGCCGGCTGCACGCCTTGCGCGATCAGATACTTTCCAGCGGGGCTGTCCTTGGGGATGGAGCCGGCGGGGGAGATGTGGTCGGTGGTGACGGAGTCGCCGAGCAGCGCCAGGACACGCATCTGGTGGAAGTCCTGGAGCGGCGCGTTGGGGTCCGCCATGTTGTCGAAGTACGGCGGTTTCTTGATGTAGGTGGAGGCATCGTCCCAGTGGTAGATCCCGCCGGTGGGAATCGACAGGCTCTGCCAGTTCTGGTCGCCATCGAAGGCGTGGGCGTATTCGTGTTCGAACATGCCGCGGTTGATGGCGGTACGAACCGTGGAGGCCACCTCTTCGTTGCTGGGCCAGATGTCGCGCAGGAAGACGGGTTGGCCATCGGAACCCTCGCCCAGGGGGTCGGTCGTGAGATCGATATCCATGCTGCCGGCCAGCGCGTAAGCAACCACCAGGGGCGGCGAAGCCAGATAGTTGGCCTTGACGAGCGGGTTGATGCGGCCTTCGAAGTTCCGGTTACCGCTGATCACCGCCGCCACCACCAGACCCTCGTTCCGCACCGCCAGGGTCACCGCATCGGGCAGCGGACCGCTGTTGCCGATGCAGGTGGTGCAGCCGAAGCCCACCAGGTGGAAATTGAGTTGTTCGAGGTAGGTCATCAGGCCGGCTTCGCGATAGTAGTCGGCCACCACCTTGGATCCGGGCGCCAGGCTGGTCTTCACCCACGGCTTGACTTTGAGACCGCGTTCGACGGCCTTTTTGGCCACCAGGCCGGCGGCCAGCATGACGCTGGGGTTGGAGGTATTGGTGCAACTCGTGATGGCCGCGATCACCACCGCACCGTGACCCAGGGTATCGGGTGCCGGGGCCGGCAGGTGGGGAAACGCGGCGTGAAAATTCCGCGCCACGCCGGGCAGTTCGACCCGATCCTGGGGGCGCTTGGGCCCGGCCATGGAGGGCATGACCGTCGAGAGATCCAGTTCCAGGGTATCGGCGAAAACCGGGTCCGCGGTCTGGTCGGTGCGGAAGAGGCCCTGTTCCTTGGTGTAGGCTTCGACGAGAGCGACCAGGGCGGCATCGCGGTTGGTGAATT
>JAPKZC010000565.1:7615-8784 GCA_026394025.1 Candidatus Solibacter sp. | reverse complement strand
CCCGAAATGTCGAAGTTGGACTCAACCGCCGTCAGACTGTCGACCAACTGCTGCTGATACCCCATCCCGGATAACTGTTGGCGAACGGCCCGTTCAGCGAACTCGTTGCGTGCGCTGATCAGCCTGCCGGCACGCACCCCGCCTGTGGCCCCACCGGCGGGGTCAAAGGGGAGGGCGTAGAGATCGACGCGCTGTTTGGCGTAACCGGCAGTGGATGCGTTGGAGACATTATTCTGAATGGCTTCGAGCACTCGGCCGTAGGCTTCCAGGGTACCGGCGGAGGAGATGACAGAAGCGAGTAGGTTGGACATGACAATTACCCGTGTAGGGAGATGCGGTTGCCGTGGATCAGCGGGGCGGATTCGCCGGTTTCGGTATACCCTCCGGTCATGGCCCCGCGGATCTGGAGCCAGTTGAGATGAAAATCGCCCGCGCCTTGGAGTAGCCGGGCGGTGCGTACGAAGCTGCGCCGCAGCCGCCAGGCTTCTTCGAGGGCGGCGGCGTTTCCGGCCTGCAGGGTAACCGTGGGCTGCCATTCCGCCAATTGGTGTCCGGCCGCTTCCAGCACAGAAGAACAGGAGTCCAGAGCCTCGGGCGAGGGTCGAATCAGCAGGTCGCAGGCGAAGTCCAGTTGTTGCCGTGCGGACTTCAGTTGCTCGACCAGCGCCGCGGTGCCCATTTTATTGCAGTCCGTCGCTGATGGCCTCGGCGACCAAGCCTCTGCTGGTGGCCGCCGCATCTGGTTTGTACTTGCCGCTCTGGTACTCGACTGCCAGGGCCTGGACCCGGCTGGCCCGAGTCGACTCGAACGTCGTGAGGGCGCGTGACAACCGGCTAAGAGTGCCGGAAAACTCGACGCGGTCGCCGAACCCGTCAGAGCCGCCACGCGTGGTGGACTTTCCGGCACCGGCGCGTTCCAGGTTGTGGGATTCTTGCGTCCGCCCCGTCTCGGGGGCGGGAGTGCCTGTGATGTTTCGATCGTTGATTTTCATACCAGCACGCCAGTTTGGCTAAAGGACATATCGGCAGAACACCCCAAAACTGTAGGGGTGGAGTTCATTTCCGTACTGGTATTTTAGCTAGGACCGGCCAAAACGCTTTTTTCGGCTGGCGCCGCCAGTAGTGTGCCGGCCATCCAGAAACACCTCATAGAGCGGTTCCGGGGGGGC
>JAPKZC010000565.1:0-7490 GCA_026394025.1 Candidatus Solibacter sp. | reverse complement strand
GTCGCCGGCGCGGCTTCGGCAACCGGTTGCGGTTCGTCCGGTTTGGTCAGCAGCGCTTCGAGGATGCCGACAGCGCGAAGTGCCGATCTTTGCACGCCCGGGTCGGCATCGGCAGTCGCCACGCGGAGCGCGTCGAGGTGGTCCGTGTCCGCCAGGGTGCCCAAGACCCAGGCCGCAGTCCAACGGAAACTGGGGCGCGGATCCCTCAGCATCTTCAGGGCAAGCTTGGCGATGCCGGGTTCGCCGGCCAGGAACAATCCCACCAGCGCATTACCGACAACACGGCTACTGCCATCGTGCAGGGCCTCGGCGAACACCCTGCGCGCGTTGTCGGAGCGACTGCGCCAGAGGGATTCCACCAGGCTGGCGCGGGCGCGCGGTTCGGCTGTCTGCAGGTTTTTGGACAGCCAGTGGCGATTGTGGAGGCGGCTGCCCAACAGCAAAAGCACCTTGGAGGCGATACGCTCGTCCGCATGCTGTTCGAGGTGTTTCAGTACCGGGATCAGGCGCGGGCCAGTGGAGATCTCATTTAAGATGTCCAGGATGGCAAGCACCGTGGCGGTTTCGAGGGAATGCTCGTCGCTGTACCGCTTGGGCAGCAGGCGGGCCAGTTTGATGTCGAAGGAAGGGTTGAGGCTGAGGAGGTCGCGACAAATGGCGATGACGGTGGCGTGGTCGAAGCGGTCAGGCGCGGTTAGATACAAAACGAACGCAGGGGATTCCAGTAGCACATCGGTGAGCAGCGACTCGCAGCCCGGCATGTCCTTGCCATCGAGCAGGGACATGGCCGCGGCGGTGAACTCCTGGGGTATCAGATCGCGTACCCGCCGCAGCTCATCCTGAATCTGCACCAGCGAGCCGCTCTCCTCCAGTTGCCGGATGATCGCCTTCCGCGTCCTCTGTTCCACGGGAGTGAGTGCGAGGCCGGTCGCCTTCAGCCCGGAAAACTCGGAACCCGTTCCTTCTGCCAAGTGATCCTCCAATCGCGCAGTCAGACTCTACTTTATGATAACCCGGTACGAACTGGCCGACGTTCGTCCCAGACGGTTTCCAAAACACAAATATGCGATTTTGTTTAATTATGTGAAATTGCCGGCCCATGTTCGGGCGAAAATGCACCTAACCGGGACAAACTCCGCCTACGGCGAGTTGCCGGGGGCCGGCCCTAAAGGTCTTGCGCGGCTCCGCCGATGGATGTGGTGAGTTCGCCATGGGATCGATGCAAGTGTTATGGATCAGCGCGCGGCCGGAACTGCCGGCCGATTGGCCCCGCCACCCGGCTCTCTGGAACATCGAAATCCAGCCGGCCGACGAGGCGATCGAGGCGCTAGCGGTTGCCGACTACGCGGCGGTTGTGCTGGACCTCCCCGTTCCCGGCTGGACGGCTGCCATGCTGCTGGAAGCGGTCCAGCGGGCTGCGCCAGGTGTTCCGGTGCTGGCGCGAGATCCCAAGGCTTCGGTGGGCGATGCAGTCCAGTTGGCGCATCTCGGGATCTACCAATTCCTGCCGGCGGGTGAGAACGCCTGCGGGCTGATCGACCTGGCGATTGCAGACGGGCGGCGGGGCGATCTGGCGCGACTGGCGGCGCAGGTCGACCGCGAGGACTGGGAGCGGATACTGGTGGGAGGGAGCCGCGAGATGCGGCAACTGCAACACATCATCCGGCTGGTGGCGAGCCGCCGCGCCACGGTATTGATCACCGGCGAAACCGGGACCGGCAAGGAACTGGGCGCACGCGCCCTGCACATGGCGGGCAGCCGGCGGAGCGGACCGATGGTGGCGGTGAACTGCAGTGCGTTGCCTGAGGGCCTGTTGGAGAGCGAACTATTCGGGCACGTGCGCGGTGCGTTCACGGGTGCATTCCAAAACCGAATGGGCCGCTTTGAGCAGGCGCAGGGGGGCACTCTCTTTCTGGACGAAATCGGAGAACTGCCGATGGACCTCCAGACCAAACTACTGCGCGTGCTCCAGGAACGGGAGGTGCAGCGCTTGGGCACCTCGGAAATCATCAAGCTGGACATACGGGTGGTGGCGGCGACCAATTGCGATCTGGCTCAACGGATTGAGGAAGGCAAGTTCCGTGAGGATCTCTTCTACCGTCTAAATGTAGTGCCAATCGAGATGCCGCCCTTGCGGAGGCGGCGCGAAGATGTGCCGCAACTGGCTGCACACTTCGTGGATAAGATCTGCCGGACGGAGGGGATTCCGGTGAAGGTGCTAATGCGCGAAGCACTGGAGCGGTTGTGCGAATATTCGTGGCCTGGGAATGTGCGGCAATTGGAAAACATGGTGGAGATGGCAGTCGCCCTGAGCGGCGAGCGCCCCACGCTGGCGCCGGCGGATTTCCCACTCCCGGCTCCACCGGCGGATCGGCCGATGACAGCGCGGGCGCCCGTCGTGGCAGTGCCCGATGGCGGCCTCGATTACGAGCAGACACTGGCCGTGATTGAGCGCAGCATCCTGGAGCAGGCGCTGCGTAAGACGGGTGGGAACAAGAAAGCCGCGGCGGACATGCTGCGGTTGAAGCGGACCACGCTGTCAGCGAAGGTACGCAGTCTGGAGCCGGTAGCCTAAGCGCGGCGACATGGCTTAGCGGATGTAGTCCTTGGCGATCTCGCGCTTGTCGTAGCCGTCCAGCACGTGCACGACGCGGATCTTCTTCAACGATACAGGGGAGAGTTGGCCGATCGGAATGTACATGATGGTGCGCCCCAGACGCGCGGCGATGCTCCGGAAGATGGTGCGCGGCGGCTTGGCGGCCACGTAGACCACGTGACGGTGGATGGAATAATCCAGCGCCGCCATCAGCAGGCGCTCGGATTTGGATTCGGCGAACTCGTAGTCCGGATCCTGCCACACGTCGTACATGCGACGCGCGGGCAGGCTCATCAGAAAGCCGCCATATTCGCCGCGGCCGATGCCGGGGCCTACCAGGTTATCGAACGGGAAGGTGGAATAGAAGGCCATGTCCGATTCATTCTGGTTCTCGCCCAGCCATGTCGTCATGTAGGAGTAGCGGTTATCGCGATCCTCATCGAAGATTACTACCACGCTGCCCACCTCGCCATGAATCTTCTGGAATTGGCGCACGTAAATGCGCTTTTCGTACCATTTGCGGATGGTCTCCCGGAGGTCGATGCCATCCAGAATAGAGGTAGTGAACGGCTCGACGCGCACGCGCTCCTCGGAGAGAATGCTCTTGCCCTTCTGTTTGAGGTAGCGTCCGTAGTCCTCGACGATCAGGTCTTCGGGGGGATAGGAGCAGATTCCGGCGCCGTTTACCTGGCTGGCCCATTCGCCGGGGAACTTCTCTTTCTTACGCGGCTTGAGTCCATAGGGGCGCAGTTTCTGCTTGGTGTTGGGCAGGCGGCGGCGGAGGCGTAAGCGGCGGGTGTCGATCCAGACCTCTTCGCCGGAGATGCGCGCGGTGGCGAGGTCGCTCTCCGTGCGTTGCGGCGGATAGCGCCCGGCGGCTTCCCAGACGTCCCAGGCGTAGTTATCGTCGGCGATAGCGCGGGCGGCCACGGTGAGATCGAAGATGCCGGCCGAAAGATCGCTGGCTGCCAGGGCGAGATTGCGGGTGTAACGGGCCAGCAAGCGGCGCTGCCAATGGGCCACACGCTCGCCGGTATTGGCCTCGTACTCCTTTTCGGCGGCGCGGAAGACGGAGAGCTGCGCATGGCGGCGATCGATCAGGTTGGCATCGGTCATGAGTCCGCGAAAGCTTTCGTAGCGCCACTGGAGCGCGGGGTATTCGAGCAGAATCTCGGCCAGCGATTCGGGATGCGGGTTGAGCAGTTCGATGCCTTCGCGGTGGGTGCGCGCCAGGGGCTGTGCCTGGGGTTCCTCCATGGCGTCGAGCACGGGGTCGAGCAGGTTGAGCGAGATCACCACCAGGACTTTGGCAAAAGGCTTGGCGCCCTGGAGTTTCCAGGCTATCCCGGCGGCGTGGCGCGCGAGTTCTTGCGAACGCGGCTGCGGATAGACGCGGTAGGCCTCGACGTAACGTGGGAGGCCGATGTGGCGCACGGCGTACGGGTCGGGATAGGCGTCCTTGAGGTGAGGACGGAGGCCCGCGTCCGGGTCGGCGAAGACGATTTCCGCGCCAATCTCAAGGCCCGTACGGACGGCCTCGGTGAACGGGTCGGAGGGCTCGATGGGGACGTAGACAGCCTGATCGTCGCCCGAGTTCTCATCGGGGTAGAAGATGACGGAGACTTCGGGGAGGCGCGCAACGGCGCGCATCCAGGCGGGCTGAAGCGTGGCGGGCAACTCCAGGGCGATGACTTCGGGGCGGTCGCGCAGAATGGCCGTGCGCACTTCGATGGCGAATTCCAGGCGCCCGGGGACCACCGGAAAGTACGTGAAGCGGCCGCGCGTCAGGCTGCCCGGATCAGGAATCGGAAGGTCGATTTCTCCGGGCATAGCGTAAAGCTTCCTCTCCCAGTACCTGGATGACGGCGATCTCCAGGGCTTCGGATTCGTGGGTGCGCTGCGTGGCCAGGCTCTTCAACTTGATGGCGTAGCGGGCGATATTGATGCCGTCGCGCACGGTGTAGCGCTCGTCGGCGGCGTGCGCCATCTGGAGGAAATCCACTACGTAGCTCAGGATGCGCTCTTCGGCGAAGGGCAGGTTCTCCTTGAGGATGTGGTGCTCCTCGTCGCGCTCCGGGAAATCGATGAAGATCTGGGGTTGCAGGCGCGAGTGAATGTACTCGGGCAATTCGAAGGTGCTGGCATCGTCGTTCATGGTGGCCACCAGGCGAAAGTGCGGGTGGGCTTTGATCTTGATGCCGGCGACGATTGATTCCACGTAGCGGCGGTTATCCAGCAGCGGAGCGAGGCTGGCCCAGCTCTTTTCGCTCATGCGATTGCCCTCGTCGATGATGGCGATGCCGCCTTTAATCATGGCGGTGACGAGGGGCGAGGCCACGTAGCGAAGGTTGCCGCCGCCTTCGATCACGGGGGTGACCAGCAGATCCTCGGGGCGGGTATCCATCGTGGCTTGCAGAATATAGACGTCGCGGCCCATGCGGCGGCCGGCGGCATAGGCGAGGGTGGTTTTCCCCACTCCCGGTTTGCCGAGCAGACGCGGGTTCATGGGGAGGTCCTGTTCGTTGACCACCATCCAGGCGGCGAGCAACTGCCGCATCAATTCGTCCTGCCCCACCCATTGGATGGAAAGCTCGTCCGGATGGGACAGGTGCAGAGTAACGCCTTCAATCTCGACGGTCATACGCTATCCCTCATTATGCGGCATGCGGGTGGACGTGGATGCCAGATTCGAGATACCCTTCCATCTGACCCCGTGAGCGAACCAATGAAACGCCAACACCTGATCATCGATGCCGACGACACGCTTTGGGAAAACAACATCTACTTTGAGCGGGCGTTCGAGGAATTCGTGGCGTTCCTGGATCATTCGTCGCTGGGTCCTCGGGAGGTACGCGACATCCTGGATGAGATGGAGCGGGTCAACGCAGAGGTACACGGGTACGGCTCGCTGAACTTCGGCCGCAATCTCGAGCAGTGCTATCAGCACCTGGTGGAACGGGAAATACGGGAGGACGACCTGGCGACGGTGATGGGCTTCGCGGCGCGCATACTGGACTGCCCCATGGAAGTGATTCCGGGGGTGCCGGAAACGCTGAGCTACCTGGCGGGGAGGCACGAACTCACGCTGTTCACGAAGGGGCATGTGGACGAACAGAAACTCAAGATCGACCGCTCCGGCCTGGGCGGGTTTTTCCTGCACACGGCGATCGTGAAAGAGAAGGACGCTGCGGCGTACCGGCGGCTGGTGGCGGAACGCGGCATGGACGCTTCCGCGGCGTGGATGATCGGCAACAGCCCGAAATCGGATGTGAATCCGGCGCTGGAGGCGGGGTTGAACGCGGTGTTCGTGCCACACGCGCATACCTGGGTTTTGGAGAAGCAGGACTTGCTGCCGGGGAAGGGGCGACTGCTGGTGCTGGAGAAGTTCGAAGACCTGAGGGAGATATTCTAGACGATTGCTGAAAGGCGGCGGGGCTCGCCCAGAAAAGGTAAGGGGCCAAGCCGTAGCTTGGCCCCTTACCTTTTGGGTTTGGTGCTTGGCTCAGTCTTACACCATCGTTCAGGCCTGCAACTGCTAGCGGCTGCTGCCGCGTTTGCGGGCGAATGCGAGCAGTCCGGCAGCGCCAATTCCGAATAGAACAAAAGAAGCAGGTTCCGGACTGAGGGTAACATCGACGTTGTCCAAGCCGATGTACCACTTGTTGGTGGCGGTATTACTGCTTCCTTCGAAGCTCAATAGCGTAGTCGCAGTAGTGGCGGTGTAATAGAATTCGAACGTCTTCCAGCGATTGCCCTCGCGGGAATCGGAGTTCGTGGCAGTGAGAGTTGTCGAGCCAATCCTGGCTAGAACTGAGACAGCGGATCCAACGTTAGTGCCGTTCGCACAGGTAAAACCGTTGCAAATACCTATATCGAAGGAGACCCGATAGGTATTTCCGACATCCAAGTTGATAGACTGCCGGACTCCGCCGAACGGGCCGTTAGCCGCATCGACGATCCCGGTCAAATCGAGCCAACGGTTTCCGTCACTGGGAACGATTCCGAAGAAAGGCGCTTCCAGCAGAGAAACTGGAAAGCCGGGTCCGGCCACAGTGGAATACACCACCCAGTTGTTGATGTCCGTCGCCCCGTGAACCATATCCGCTTCCCGGCCTGGGGCATTCGGGACCGTGCTCAATTCGAAACTGCCATTGGCTACAAATGAAGCCTGGGCGGAGGTAACACCAAACATGACAAAAGCGACAGAAATCAGAAACTTCCTCATTTGGTTCGATCCTCAGCCATAAACGGTTTGGAACTGGGGGCTATTTCCCACGCAATCAGTACCTTTAGCCCAAACAACATAGGGCAAGTATAAGACGAACAGCGCGTTGGCACAAGTCCAATTCGGAAGAAAAGTACCACCAGTACTGTATGGCCCGGGTAGAAAGGGCGCCACACCGCTGCCAGCACAATCTCCGCTAAACCTCAGATTCCACGCATGATACGGTCAGAATCCGACGGCGGTGGAAAGCCCGGAAGCGGCTTCCCGACTGACGAAGCCGGAATCACACAGGGCGTGTATTTGACGCGGAGGCGCGTAGGCGCGGAGCAAGAGCGCGGAGCGAGCGGCGAGAGGCGGGCTGGTTCCCTCGGGTCCGCGGAAGTCGACGGTCTACTGTTCAACTCGTTTTTGGCGTTCATACGGCGTCTTCAGGTATTTCCCGGCCTCTTCCTGCGCGCCCTGCGTGTCGTCCTTGGTGCGGATGGCGAGGTTGTATTCGTTGACCGCGCGTTCGCGCTGTCCGGTGATATCGAAGATCTTGCCCAGGTTGATGCGGCTCCAAACCTCGGTCCATTTGGGGTCGAGGTCGCCAGCCAGCGCTTCGCGGAAAGAATTGGCCGCCTGCTGGTAGTTGTTTTGCAGAAAATGCACTTCCGCGATCCGGTAGTG
>JAPKZC010001044.1 GCA_026394025.1 Candidatus Solibacter sp. | reverse complement strand
GATCCTCTTCGCCGGCAAAGCCCATCCTCGCGACGATGCCGGCAAGGCGCTGATCCAGCAACTGGTGAAACTCGCCGGGCAGAAGGAGTTCCGCCGGCGTCTGGTCTTCCTGGAAGACTACGACATGGCGGTGGCCCGCTACCTGGTCCAAGGCTCTGACGTCTGGCTCAATACGCCTCTGCGGCCCCAAGAGGCCAGCGGCACCAGCGGCATGAAGGTGTTGCCCAACGGCGGACTGAATCTCAGCACGCTTGATGGCTGGTGGGACGAGGCGTGGCAGGACGCCAAGGCGGAGAAGCGTTTCATCGGTTGGGCCATTGGAAACGGCGAGAGCTACGACAACCCGGACTATCAGGACCAGGTGGAATCGGCGGCGCTCTACGACTTGCTGGAGCGCGATATCGTCCCCGGCTTCTATGAGCGAAGCGCCGACGGGCTGCCCCGCCGCTGGATCTCCCAGATGAAGAGTTCCATTTCCACCTTGTGCCCAACCTTCAACATGCAGCGTATGGTCAAACAGTACGCCGCGGAGTTTTATGTGACGGCCGATGAAAAGTACCAGCAACTTACGGTCAATCGGGCGGAACGGGCCAGGGCATTAGCGGCGTGGACGTCCCACGTTCAGTCTCATTGGAAGGCAGTTCGCGTCGAAACCGTGGACTCCTTGACTCAAGCGGACCTTCCCGTCGGCAGCCGCCTCCATGTACGGGCTCGCATTCAGCTTGGCGCATTGACCCCGGATCAGGTCGCCGTTGAGCTCTACGTGGGTAGAATCGATGCCGACGGCGAGTTGACCGGTGCCCACACAATGCCCATGCAGCCCGTCGGTGAGGGTCAGGGCGGTGTCTGGACCTTCGATGCCGCCACGGTGCCGTGCCCCAGCAGCGGGCTCCACGGTTATACCGTACGTATCACGCCATTCCATCCCGACCAATCGAAGGCTTTCCTGCCGGGCGCGATCACCTGGGCGGATGCTGGTGTGAAAACCGCTGCCGGGTAGCCGCCGGCCATAACAGACAAAACAGCTCCGTTTTTCCGTTTTTGGCCTACAATTGTCTTGCAGAACCTCCCTGTCGTTTTCGGCAGGGAGGTTCTGCCGTGCAACGTGGTTCCTTGTGCAAGGAAAAGCGAGTGGCGCCATGTATGTACCGGCAAATGTACGCTGCACCGCCGGAGTGATGTTCCTGGTTGCGATCGCGGCGCCCTTGACTGGCGGCAGCGACCCGTTCGCCCTGCAACGCGAGCAAATGGTCCGGCAGATCGAGGACCGCGGAATACGCAGTCCCAATACCCTGCGCGTCATGCGCGCCACTCCCCGGCACTTGTTCCTGCCTCCGGATCTCCAGGCCAGGGCCTACGAGGACCGGCCCCTGCCGATCGGCTTCGATGCCACCATCTCGCAGCCGTACATCGTGGCGCTGATGACGGAACTGCTGGAGCCCGCGAAACAGCATCGGGTGCTCGAAATCGGCACCGGTTCAGGGTATCAGGCGGCTGTGCTGGCGCAGTTGGTAGACCACGTCTTCACCATCGAAATCGTCCCGGCGCTGGCTCAGTCGGCGCAACTGACCTTACGCCGTCTGGGGTATTCCAACGTCACGGTCCGCCAGGGAGACGGATACCGGGGATGGCCTGCGGAAGCGCCCTTTCCGCGCATCATTCTGACTGCGTCGCCGCCGGAGATTCCGCAGACTCTGATAGACCAGTTGGCGCACGGAGGCCGGCTGGTGGCGCCTGTGGGCCGCCTTGGCAGCCAGGAGTTGGTGCTGATTGAAAAAATGGCAAACGGCACACTCCGACGCCGCAGCGTCGGTCCGGTAGCCTTTGTGCCAATGAAACCGGGGGGCCGCTAGCCGGCCCCATCCGCCTATTTGTGCTTGACTTTCTGTTCTTCGGCGTCGCGAATTTCATCTTCGGCTTGCAGCCAGTCGTCCATTTCCGAGCCCGATTCGTTGCCTCGCAGGACGTAGAGTTCGTGGGCTCGCATCCGAACTCGTTCTTCCAGGGGAAACTGCGCAGCAGGGTCGGCAACCGCTTTGACACGTGGAGGGCGTGACATGACAATCCTCCTCTCACCATACGGTACCGCCAATCCGCACGCATCACAAGGAAAGGAATGTCCAGGGGTGCCGCCGGTGCAAATTGAGTATAAAATGCTTCGAGGAGGCTTTCTCGTCATGCGGCGCTCTCTCCGTCCGGCCGTAGTGGCCGTGCGCGCGATGTTCTTGTGCGGCGTTCTCGCCTCCGCGCAATACCCGGCCGGCGGCCAATATCCAGGCGGACAGTATCCGCCCAACCAGTATCCGCCCGGCGGTCAATACCCACCGGGCCAGTATCCACCGGGCCAGTATCCGCCCGGGCAATATCCGGACACCTATCCCAGCAACCGCCTGCCCGGTGGCATCCCGATGCCCAATATCCACCTGCCCGGGCGGAAGCCCAAGGCAAAGGCCGAGGAGGAAGTTCGCAGCACGGTTGCCTCCGCGGACGGCTCACTCCGCAAACTCGGCGAGAAAGAGCTTCTGCTACAGACCAACAAGCGTGCGGTCCTCCGCTTCCGTTTGCTGACCAAGACCAAATTCGAGAACAAGGCCGGCGAGGCCATTCGCGATTCTCTGATGCACCCTGGCGATTTCATCTCGGTGCAGGTGAGTCCCGACGATCCGGAGACTGCGGTGCGCGTGATGTTGGTGCGCTCCGCGTCGCCGGGCGAGCGGTCCGCCGCCGAGCAGCCGGTGGAGGCTGCGGCTGTGCGCGCCCCGGTGGCCAGCGACCTGAGCAAGCCGCGCACGGTGACGACGCGGGAAGCCACGACGCGGGAAGCCACTTCGCCCGCCGACACTGCCGAGGATGGGGAGTTGCCTAAACTGCAACGCCGCCCAGGCGCCGAAGAAAGCGCAGCCGACGCCGCAGGGCCCGACGCCGCAGGGCCGTCCGAAGCCAACGAGCCGCGGCGCTACACCGATGCCCAGATCATTCAAGATGCGCGCGCCGCCGCCAGCGCATTCAGCGCGAGCCTGCCCAACTACCTGGTGCAGCAGGTGACTAGCCGCTATTTCGCGACCGGCTTCCCCGCGCGCTGGCAGGAGATCGACGTGGTCACCGCCGATCTCGCCTACGTGGACGGCAAGGAAGATTACCGCAACTTCCAGATCGATGGCCGGCCGATCAACAATCCGGAGCGCAGCGGGTCGTGGTCGACTGGGGAGTTCGGCACCACGTTGGAAGACGTGATGTCGTTGGGAACGAACGCCGCCTTCAAGCGTCGCGGCGAGGAGAAAATGGCGGGGCGCACCGCTGTGGTCTACGACTACAGTGTGGCGCAGGCCAATTCCCACTGGACGATGGTGTCGCCGGATGGCCGCCAATACAAGCCGGCCTACGAGGGCGCGGTATGGATCGATAAGGAATCGCGCCGGGTGCTGCGGATTGAGCAGGTCGCGACCGCCTTCGCGCGCGATTTCAGCCTGAGCCGGGCGGAAAGCAAGCTGCAATATGCCTGGGTGAAGATCGAGCAGAAAAGCTATCTGCTGCCGTCCGCAAGCGAGAATATCGGTTGCATGAGCGGCAGCGGCGCGTGTACGCGAAACGCGTTGGAGTTCAAGAATTACCGGAAGTTCACGGCGGAGAGCAATATTACGTTCGGGCGGTAGCGGGGTGGGGGGCGGGTTTGGCGCGCAGTTGCGGGTGAACTCCACTCAGGCGGTCGCCGGTCCCGGGCGATGGATATTACCTGGGCCCCCAAAAGCAACGGCCCCGAGCTGGGTACTCGGGGCCTGCACTCAGAGGGTAGCGGTGGGAGGGGACTCACCACTACGATGCTGTCTGTGTTGAATCGAGATTAGCAATTCAGGACCTCTTTGTCCAGTGCATGGGGAAACTATTTTGAAAGTTTCTTGACGTGCCGCTAACTCCGGTAGGTGAAGGTGGCGCGGCTCGGGCGATTTCGGGGACCAAAAAAGTAACGGCCCCGAGCTGGGTACTCGGGGCCTGCACTCAGAGGGAGGCGGTGGGAGGGGACTCACCGCCTGGGATGCTGTCTGTTAAACCAAGACTAGCAGTTTAGGATCTGGTTGTCTAGTGTTATTTTGAAATATTTTTGAGGCAAGCTGCGGCGCTGTGTTCTCCAAAAAAGTAAAAGGCCCGGAGTTGGGTAACTCAGGGCCTGCACTCAGAGGAAGCGGTGGGAGGGGACTCACCGCCTTGGATGCTGTCTGTTGAATCAAGACTATCAGTTTGAGACCCGGTTGTCCAGTACTATTTTAGGCTCAATTCTTGGGGACAAGCGGTGCGAAAAGCGTTCTCCAAAAAGTAACGGCCCGCCCCGAGCTGGGTACTCGGGGCCTGCACTCAGAGGGAGGCGGTGGGAGGGGACTCACCGCCTGGGATGCTGTCTGTTAAACCAAGACTAGCAGTTCAGGATCTGGTGGTCTAGTGTTAGTTTGAACTATTTTCCGCCCTTCTTCACCGCAGTTGTTGTGCGGTACCGGAACCGTGCCGGAAAACCGCTTGGTGAGTACTGGTTAATACGACCATCTGGCAGACTCGCAAGTTAATGTAAATTAAGCAGATAGCGCAATCACGCCGGAGCCGTGCCGAGGGGTGATAGTGGCATCCAAATAACTAAAGACAGGCTTGAGCCGCCGGCTGGCGCGTTGTACTTTGACGATTGGAAGGCGGTGTATGGTGATGGTGGGCCAGGAAGACAGGACGTTCAGCGGCGAGAGCGACCGGGAAAGGCGGATCAAACGTCGCTTCCGGATCGACCAGGAAGTTCGCTATAAAATGCTCTACGGGCAGCGCATCGCCGAAACCGGCGTGGGCAGAACTCTGAATATCTCCAGCGGCGGGGTCTGGTTCAGCACCGAGAACATGTTGACCAGCGGCATGCCGGTGGAGCTTTCCATGAACTGGCCGGTTCTGCTGAACGACTCTTGTCCCATGAAGCTGATGATCTACGGATGTGTCGTCCGCAGCAACGAAAAGGGAGCCGCCGTGGCAATTGAGCGCTACGAATTCCGCACCCAAGGCTCCCGCGCCTTCCAGAGTACGGTAGCCGCACCCTTGGACATGCGCCTGGTTTAGCACCACTCACCAGCCGTGGCCGCGCCCGATCTTTCGACCGTAGCGCGGCCACTTTTTTGCATGGGGCGTTGGGAAAAGGGCGTTCCCGCGTTAAAGCGCGCGCAGCATGCGGGCGGGCAGGGTGACAATCGCCCAGACCAGCCCGAGGGCGCCTTCTACTGCGATCCCCAGCAGGCGGAATGGCAGCAGGAACAGCCAAACCAGCGGGTAGAGCACGAGGGCCATCAGGGCCAGCGGCCAGCACAGCACCAGTAGAATGCACCACAACAGGAACTTCATTCAAGCCTCCTCGGGCGGGCGCGGGGCGTGGGCGTCAATGGTCCCATTCGTCCCAATCTCCCTCTACGCAAAAAGCCAGGCAAATGTTCGAGTCTGCTACCATAAAAATCTTACCTGATGCTGCGATTTGAGACGGCTGGAGAGTCCCACGGCGAATGCCTGGTGGCAACGATCAACGGGCTCCCCGCCGGAATACCTATATCAACGGAAACCGTCAATCGGGAACTGTGGCGCCGCCAGCAAGGCTATGGGCGCGGCGGACGGATGAAAATCGAGACCGACCGCGCGGAGATCGTGGCCGGTGTGCGCCACTCGCGGACCATCGGTTCGCCTTTGGCGATACTTATCCGCAACAAGGACTGGCAGAACTGGACCCAAGCCCTGCCGGTGGAAGATATCGAAGGCGGCGAGGACCAGCGCAAGCCGGTCACCCGTCCGCGGCCGGGCCACGCCGACCTGGCTGGGGCCATCAAGTACAATTTCCACGATGCCCGCTATATTCTGGAACGCGCCAGCGCCCGGGAGACCACCGCGCGGGTGGCGGTTGGCGCCGTCGCCAAGGCGCTGCTGGGGGAATTCGGCATACAAGTCTTGAGCCATGCCATTGCGGTGGGACCGGTCCGCCTTGAGCGCACGGCCGATTGGGACGAATTGGTGGAACTGAGCCGCCGCGACGAGATCCTGCTGGGTTGTGTGGATGCGGCCACCGAACTCCGCATGAAAGAAGTTGTGGACCAGGCATACCGAACCGGCGATACGGTGGGTGGCGTATTTGAAGTGGTGGCGCGCGGGCTGCCGGTGGGCCTCGGTTCCCACGTGACCTGGGATTCGCGGCTGGACGGGCGGTTGGCGCAGGCCATCGTCTCAATTCAGGCGGTGAAGGGTGTCGAGGTTGGGTTTGCGGCTGTGGGCGCGGCCAGTATGGGTTCCCAGGTGCAGGACACGATCCATTACGATCGCGAGGGGCGGCGTTTTACCCGCGGCGCCAATCGGGCGGGCGGATTGGAGGGTGGGATCACGAACGGTCAGGATGTCTTGGTCCGCGGCATGCTCAAGCCGATTTCGACGCTGCGGCGGCCCCTGGAATCGGTGGATCTGGTGACGCGGGAAGCCACGCTCGCGGCTTATGAGCGGAGCGATGTCTGCGTGGTCCCGGCGGCGGGGGTGATTGGCGAAGCCATGGTGGCGATTGTGCTGGCGCAGGCGTTTCTGGAAAAGTTCGGCGGCGATTCGCTGACTGAAACGCGCCGCAATTTCGACGGATATCGGGAACAGGTGAAGGACTACTGAGGCTGGAGTGGGGCGGAGTCCCGCACGAGAGAATTATGGTTTATCCGATTGTGAAGTTTGGCGACCCCGTTTTGGAGCGCGAGGCCGCCGAAGTGACTGAATTCGACACGCCGGAACTGCACAAGTTTTTGGACGATATGTTCGAATCGATGTACGTTGCCAAAGGGGTGGGCCTGGCGGCGCCGCAAATCGGCGTTTCCCGGAAGATCGCCGTAATTGACGTTTCTAACGGCGAGAAACCCGAAGAAAAGCTGGTGCTCATCAACCCCACCATCGTGAAGGTGGATGGCAAGCAGGAAGGCGAAGAGGGCTGTCTCAGTATTCCGGGGTTCCGCGAGCAGGTGCGGCGTGGACGCGCCGTCACCATACGGGCTCAGAACGCGCGGGGCGAAATGTTTGAGCAGACCGCCGAGGATCTGCTGGCGCGCGCGTTCCTGCACGAGACCGATCATCTCAACGGCAAGCTCTACATCACCCACATCAGCGCCCTCAAGCGCGACCTGATGAAGCGCAAGATCAAGAAACTACAGCGCGCCGGGGACTGGAGCTAGGCGCTTATGCGCCTCGTATTCCTGGGCACTCCCGCGTTCGCCGTGGCGACGCTGGAAGCTACGGTCAGGGCCGGACACCAGGTGGCGGCGGTGCTCACGCAGCCCGACCGGCCGCGCGGCCGGGGACAGAACGCGGCGGCGTCTCCGGTGAAACAGGCGGCGCTCCGGCTTGGACTGGCGGTCTATCAGCCGGAACGCGTGCGCCGTCCCGAAGCGGTGGAGTATCTGCGCGGCATTGGGTGCGATGCCATGGTGGTGGTGGGCTACGGGCAGATTATTCCGCAGGTGGTGATCGATCTGGCCCCGCTCGGTATCATTAATGTACACGCCTCGCTGTTGCCGAAGTATCGCGGCGCCGGACCCATTCAATGGGCGATTGCCCGCGGGGAGACGCGCACCGGCGTGACCACGATGCGGATCGATGCGGGGCTGGACACGGGCGATATGCTGCTCAAAGCGGAGACCGAAATCGGCCCCGAGGAGAATGCCGTCGAACTTGGGGCGCGCTTGGCGGTGATGGGCGCGGACCTGCTCGTGGAAACGCTGGCGGGACTGCTTGCAGGCAAGATCGTTCCGGAAAAACAGGATGACGCACAAGCAACCCTGGCGCCGCTGCTGAAAAAGGAAGATGGTGCTATCGATTGGACCGAGTCCGCCCAGGCCATACACAACCGCGTGCGCGGCCTGCAGCCCTGGCCGGGCGCGCAGACCGGATTTCGCGGGCAGCCGCTGCATCTATGGAAAACCAGGTGCGGCGGAGCCTTGCTCCGCGCTGGGAAGTTGCCCGGCCAACTTGTCAGTCAGAAACCGCCGGTGGTAGCCTGCGGCGAGGGCGTCCTCGAACTTATCGAAGTGCAACTGGAAGGCCGCAAGCGAATCTCCTCCGTGGATTTCGCCAACGGGCAGCGCTTGACGGACAATGACATTCTAGGAGAGCCACTCCATTGAAGCTTCCGCTGGGATACACGTACGCCGCCACCTACGCCGGGATACGGCAGGTGGAGAAGGACGATCTGGCGCTGATCGTCAGCGGATTGCCGGCCAATGCCGCCGCCGTTTTTACGCAGAACCTGGTGCAGGCCGCCCCGGTGCGCCTGGGCCGGAGTCATCTGAAGGCATCCAAGGGTCTGGCCGGCGCCGTGGTGATCAATGCCGGCAATGCCAA
>JAPKZC010000193.1:481-5788 GCA_026394025.1 Candidatus Solibacter sp. | reverse complement strand
GGAACACAGCCCGTGTCGAACACACACAAGCCGGAAGCGATCGCCATGGTTGAGGAGCAGGGCTGGGACGTCGATTTCTTCGCCGGCTGCGTCTACAATCGCACCTCTACCCGGGAGGAATGGAGCAAGGTGCTGAACGGCGAACTGGTCGAGATGCAGGGTGAGTGCTACCTGCAAAGCGATCCGGCGCGAATGTACAAAGTCATGCGGGCCACGCGCAAGCCGTGCTTCGCGTTCAAGATCATCGCGGCGGGACGCGCGACCAACGCCGAACAGGCCTTCCGCACTGCTTACGAGAGGATCAAGCCCACCGACGGCGTGTTCATCGGCTTGTTCCCGCGCGTCGAGGATGAGATCCGGGAGAATGCGGTGCGGGTGCATCGTCTCCTCACGAAGGTTTGATAGCGGCATGGAGACCAAAGCAGCCGTGGTGCGGCGCCGCAGCCTGCTCGGGGCTGGCCTGGCAGCCGTGGCGGGCTCGGCAATCTCGTGCTCGGCTGGCAAGGCTGGATCCACCTGGCGTTTCTTCACCGCCGGTGAGGCGGAGACGCTTGACGCCGTCTGCGCGCAATTGATCCCGGCGGACCGAGACCCGGGGGCAAGAGAAGCCAGGGTCGTCAACTACATCGACATTCAATTGAGCCGGCAGTTCCGCAAACACCGGGCGGCCTACCGTCAGGGGCTCGCCGGAATCGACCAGACCAGCCGCGGGAAGTTGGGCAAACGGTTTGTGGAACTCTCTCCAGAACAGCAGATCGAAGTGCTCAACGCGGTGGAGGAGAATTCGAAGGCCTTCTTCGACCTGCTGCTCATGCACACGCGACAGGGGTTCTACGGCGATCCGCGCCACGGTGGCAACCGCAACATGGCCAGCTGGAAAATGGTCGGCCTGCCGTGTCCTCCGGTGCGCGGACGCGAGCACTACGACCAGACGAAGACAGGGTGAACCATGGCGCTCCGGCACGTAAATGCGGTGATCGTCGGGGCTGGCGCCGGCGGCGGCGTGGTGGCCAAGGAACTCGCCGCGGCGGGTTTGAGCGTCGTGCTGCTGGAGCGGGGAAAGTGGCACTCGGCCAGGCGCTGGGCGCCCGGTTCGGCCCCGATGACGAACGCAACCCGCGCGTCCTGGTGGACGAGCAGGGCCGGGAGTCCGTGGTCACCCCTTCCGACGGCGGCTACAGCAACAACGCGGCGTGCGTTGGCGGCGGCACCTTCAGCTATGGCGCCATGGCCTGGCGTTTTATGGAGAAGGATTTCCGCATGCGCTCAACCTACGGCGCGGTTGAGGGCAGCACGCTCGAGGATTGGCCCATCGCTTACTCGGACCTCGAACCGTACTATGAAAAGGCCGAATGGGAAATGGGCGTCTCGGGTGACGATACCGGCAATCCCTTCAAGGGGCCTCGGCGGGAACAAGGAGCACCAGGTTCTCCTGCCGGCCGCCAAACGCCTCGGATTGCATCCGTTCGAGATTCCGATGCTGCGCAACACCGTGCCCTATAACGGACGCAGGGCGTGCATGCGCTGCCGCTGGTGCGTGGGCTTTGCCTGCGAAGTGAACGCCCGCACGGGAACCCACAACACGGTGATTCCCACCGCGCTCGCCACCGGGAGCTGCGAACTGCGCACGGACTGCATGACGAAGGAGATCCTGCTCGATAGCGCTGGCCGGGCGAACGGGGTGGCCTACTTCGACGCCAGTGACCGCCTCCAGCGGCAGACGGCAGACTTGGTGATTGTCGCTGGCGGAGCGGTGGAATCGGCACGGCTCCTGCTCAACACCAGGCACAGACTGTTCCCGGACGGACTGGGTAACCGTCACGGGTGGGTGGGCCGCAACCTGCAATCGCACTCCTACGCCGGCGCCACCGGACTTTTCGGTTTCGACACCTTCGACGACCTGGGCCCCGGCGCATCCATCGCCATCTCCGACTACAACCACGGCAACCCGGGACTGGCTGGGGGTGCGATGCTGGCCAACGAGTTCATCCGCCTGCCTTACCAGTTCATGGGCCAGGTTCCGCCCTGGGTGCCGCGCTGGGGCACGGAGCACAAGGAGTTCGTGCGCGACGCGTACCGCAGAACCATCGTAATCATGGGTCCGGTACAGGAGATGCCGCTGGCCGATGCACGCGTGCAACTGGACGCGAAGGTGAAGGACCACTGGGGCATCCCGGTGGCGCGGCTGTCGGGCGGACGCCACCCGCACACCATTGAAATCGGCAGGTATATTGCCACCAAGGCCGAGGAGTGGCTGAAGGAAGCCGGCGCCGTGCACACATGGAAGCGGGCGCCGGCGAAATCTCTCAGCGGAGGACAGCACCAGGCCGGCACCTGCCGCATGGGCACTGACCCCAAGACATCGGTGGTCGATCGGGACTGCCGCATTCATGACATGGACAACGTGTACGTGATCGATGCCAGCGTGCATGTGACCAACGGCGGCTTCAACCCGGTACTGACGATCCTCGCCAAGGCCTATCGGGCCTCGGAGCGCCTGCTCCAAGGCTGGAAGGGCACGAAGGCTCGCTCATGAAAAGGATCGTCCTCATTGCCGGTCTGCTGGCGGCCGCGCTGGCAATCATGGTGCCCGGAGCCAGCCTGTATTTCGAGGTGGGCGGCGGCAAGCGATGCACCAGTTGCCATGAGATGCAGCCGCTCTACGATACGTGGCATGCGTCGAGCCATCGCGGCATCGCTTGCGACAAGTGCCACGGAGGCGCCCTGACCACCGACATGGCCTTTCACGCCAACAACGCCAACCGGGCCTGGTCGCACCTGCGCGATGACCTGCCGGAACGGGTTGGCTTCGCCAACACGTACGTCATGGCCATGGACGAACAGTGCAGGAACTGCCACCGTCAGGAGTATGCGGCGTGGCAGGCTGGACCGCACAGCGCCAACTACGTGCGGATCTTCCTCGAAAAGAAACACAACACGGAAAGCATGCTGATGGACGACTGTCTGCGGTGTCACGGCGCGTTCTTCGAAGGCGGCATCGCGGAGTTGGTCGGCCCGGTGAACCGCATTGGACCGTGGCGGCTCGCCCAGCCGGAGCTCGCCAATATGCCGACCATGCCGGGCCTGACCTGCCACCAGATGCATCGTGAAGGCCAGCCGATGCAAAAGGCCGGTGTGGA
Organism: Candidatus Solibacter sp.; assembly: GCA_026394025.1. Taxonomy (GTDB): domain Bacteria; phylum Acidobacteriota; class Terriglobia; order Bryobacterales; family Bryobacteraceae; genus Solibacter. The sequence goes on along the minus strand of JAPKZC010000193.1, from coordinate 2,648 downwards.
GGGGCGCGTGGCTGGGCGGTCGCAAGAAATCGCACGCCCGTCTCTGGCCTTCTTCGACCGTCGCACACAGGGCTACGTGCCCATCGCCGAGTTGTCCGTTCCGCCGATTGTGGAGGGCGCGCGCACCGTCCGCATGAGCAAGGATCAGCGGCAGGCGCTCTGCTACCAGTGCCATGCACCCACGGCCGCGATGCAAGTGGGCTCTGGCGACGACCGTACCAGCATCGGCGTCCACGAAGGCATCAGCTGCCTGGCATGCCACGCGCAACATGGCCAGAAGACCAGGGCTTCCTGCGCCTCCTGCCATCCCAAGATGTCCAACTGCGGCCTCGATGTGGAGACCATGGACACGACGTTTAGAGAGAAACCAATGAGCAAGTGCGTCCTGAAATACGCCGCGACGGTCAGCTTCCTAAGTGCGGCGGCCGTTGCGCAACAGCAGACCGTGGCCACGATCGACGGCCATGCCATCACCGTCAAATACACGGCGCCAGCGGCCAAGACCCGCGCGGCTGCAACCTTCCAGACGCCAGCCGACCTGGCTTTCAAGGGGGTCAACGTTCCCAAGGGCGAGTACACGATTTACGTTCTGGCGGATGGCGCCCAGTGGCAACTCGCGGTCAATAAGGCGACCGGTCCAAAGGCGGCGACATACGATGCCAAGCTGGACTTGGGACGGCTACCCATGACCATGACCAAGGCCGCGGCTCCGGGCGCGGCGTGCAAAATGACGCTGACCAAAATCGCGGCACTGGCAGCCAAACTGGAGGTGTCGTGGAACGATTCCATTGCGACCGTTTCTTTCCACCTGGACCGGGGCGGCAGTGATTCGGAATGGTAACCTGATCTGCGGCTTTCTGCTGGTTTGGAGTGGACCGGCGGCCGCGCAGAATTCCCCATCCCGCGTCCAGGCCCTGCTCCGGCAAATGAGCCTGACCGAAAAGGTATCTCTTCTACACGGCTCGCGCGACCCGAACGCGGGCTACTGGCCCGGGCTGCCCGGATTGGGTATTCCGCCCGTGCGATTCGCCGACGGCCCCCCTGGCGTCAACGTCAACCGAGACGCCACAGCCATGCCGGCGCCGGTCGGGCTGGCCGCGACCTTCGATGAAGAAGCGGCCCGCCGGTATGGGGCCGTAATGGGACACGAAGCCCGGGCGCTCGAACAGAACGTGCTGCTGGCTCCGCACGTGAACATCGTCCGCGACCCGGGCTTCCGGCGCAATCACACCGCGTTCAGCGAAGACCCCTATCTTTCCGCCCGGCTGGCAGCGGCCCAGATCGCAGGCATTCAAAGCCAGGGCGTGATGGCGCAGGTGAAGCATCTGGCCGGCTACAACGGTTCGGAGAACGTAGTGATCGATGAGCGAACCCTGCATGAGATCTACCTGCCGGCTTTTGAGGCGGCGGTGCACGCGGGCGTAGCTTCGGTGATGTGCGCCTACAACCAGGTGAACAGCGTCTGGTCCTGCGAGAATGCCGTGCTGCAAAACGAGATTCTGCGCGGACAATGGGGATTCCGCGGCTTTGTCACCTCCGACTGGGGCGCCGTGCACGGTCCGGAGGCAATTACCCGGGGCCTGGATCTGGAGATGCCCGGCCGCCAACTGGCAGGCCGCCGCGGTCCCTATTTCACGGAGGCATTGCGGACAGCCGTTGAGTCTGGCGCGATTCCCAGGGAGGCGGTCGACGGGGCAGTCGCCCGCATTCTCGAACAGATGGAGCGCTTCGGTCTGCTCGGGCAGAGAGCAGGCGTCCGGCCGCGGCGGATTGATGTCGCGGGCGATGCCAAAATCGCGCGTCGCATCGCGGAAGAGAGCGCCGTGCTGTTGAAGAACGAATCACGCGCATTGCCTCTCACCGCGGCGGATCTGGACTCGGTAGTGCTGATCGGCCCAACCGCCGGACAATTGGCTGCCGGCTTCATGGGCGAGCGGGCTTACGGTTTTCCGGAGCGGTTGATGTCGCCTCTGGAAGCCCTGCGTTGGATCGCACCGCGCTCACGCATTGCGTGGTCGCCCGGCGTTGACCTCACCGGCGTTTCGATTCCGGCCGCCGCGCTATCTCACGACGTTCGACCCGGGCTGATGCGTCGACGTGCCGAATCAACCGAAGTGCAGGTCGACGAGTCGCTCGATTTCCAGCGCGCGGACGCGCTGCCGCCGGG
>JAPKZC010000193.1:0-453 GCA_026394025.1 Candidatus Solibacter sp. | reverse complement strand
CCGCCGGGCGACTATTCCTGGAGCGGCACCCTTACCATTGCCGAGGAAGGTGACTACACCTTCCTGGTACAGCCGATCTCGGGCAGCGGCAGCATCACGGTCGACGGCCGGCAGGTGGCGCGAACCGGAGGGCCGGGGTTCGGCGTCATGGCCCGGAAGTGGTCGAGCCTCATCCCAACCACCGATGGACGGGACAACGGGCGTGGTGTCACTACACGTCTCAGCGCGGGACCGCACGCCATCACCATGGCGGCGAACTCGAACACCGAAGAACCATTGAGCATACGGTTTCGCTGGATCACTCCCGAAACCCGGCGGGCGGGAATCGAGGCCGCCGTGACAGCCGCCAAGAAGGCGCGTACCGCGGTCGTATTCGCATGGAACGGGGCCGGGCCGTCACTCGCATTACCCGAAGACCAGAACGAGTTGATCGAAAGAGTTGCCGCCGCCAAC
>JAPKZC010001103.1 GCA_026394025.1 Candidatus Solibacter sp. | reverse complement strand
GTCGGCAAATTCGCTGCATTCCAGTTGGAACTTGAGGCTGTGTCTTGGTGGCCATCGTCGGTCCTCCGTCCCCTGCCGGGACTGGACCGACGTTACCAACTACGGCCGGGCCGCGTCATGCAGGCTTACCGAAAGCTCACAGAGCAACTCCGCAGGACCCTCCAAGGGCGTTTGAAAGACCTGGACGCTGCGGGCTCCTATAGCACACCGGGACGACAGAATTAGATGCTTGGATTAGTCGAAGTGCTGTCCGGGTATTTGCTGGCAAATACGCTAGCCGCCCGCGGCGCCGCTACATCACTTCCAGGATCAGGCACTTCAGGTAGAGCGTCTCGGGAACGGTGAGCAGGATGGGGTGATCCTGGCTCTGCGTGCGCCGCTCCAATACGCGCAGCGTGCGGTTGGCGTCCAGGCTGGCCTGCGCCACCAGTTCCAGCAACGCGCTCTCGCCCAGATGATGCGAGCAGGAACACGTCACCAGAATGCCACCCGGTTGCAGCAGGCGCAGCGCGCGCAGGTTGATCTCTTTGTACCCCGTGGTGGCCGATTCTACATCGCGCCGGCTCTTGGCGAACGCCGGCGGGTCCAGCACCACCATCGAAAAGTGGCGGCGCGCGCTGGCATAGTTGCTCAGCAACTGGAAGATATCGGCTTCCTTGAAACCGATATTGGCGATGCCGTTGGCCGCCGCGTTGGCGCGCGCCGTGGCCAGCGCCGGGCCCGAACTGTCCGCCGCTTCCACGCTCTCGCACTTGCCCGCCACATGCAGGGCGAAGCCGCCTGTAGAGGTGAAACAATCGAGCGCCTTGCCGCCGCGGGCATAGCGGGCGGCGGCGCGGTAGTTGTCGCGCTGATCCAGAAAGATGCCCGTCTTCTGCCCGTGCACCAGGTCCGCCCGCAGGGTGAGCGCGTTCATTTGCACGGTCACCGACCCGGGCACCTCGCCAGCGAGGATGCTGGTCTCGAGCGGCAACTCCTCCTTCGCTCGCACCGCAACATCATTGCGCGCCACAATGCCCTTGGGATGGAAGATCTCTTCCAGGCAGGAAGCGATCATGCTCTTGGCGGCGTCCATGCCTTGGTCCAGCGTCTGCACCACCAGGTAATCGCCGTAGCGGTCCACCACCAGCGCGGGCAGCAGGTCGGCTTCGCCATGCACCACGCGGTAGGCGTCGGTATGGCGCACCACGCTGCGCCGGTGCTCCTCGGCGGCGCGCAATCGGCGCAAGAAAAAGTCGCGGCCGATCTCTTCCACCTGCCGCGACAGCATCCGCAAACTGATCTGCGAACTGGAACTGTAGTGAGCCGTGCCCAGCGAACGTCCCCGTGGGTCGGTCACCTTCACCGCCTGGCCCGGTTGGGCGCCATCGCGATCGGCGATATCGCTGCTGAAAATCCAGGGGTGACCGCTGGTCACGCGGTCGGCGCCCTTGCGGTTCACCCGCACTTCAGTCATCGAGCGGCCTGTAGGCGGGCGATGCGCTCCTCGGTGGAGGGATGGGTCGAAAACAGCCGCATGAAGCTCTGGCCGGTGAAGGGCTTAATGATGAACATGTGAGCGGTGGCGGGTGACGCATCCATCGGGATGCGCTTGGACCAGGTCTCGAGCTTCTGCAGCCCGCCGATCAGCGGGTACGGTGAACCGACGTACTTGGCGCTGGCCGCATCGGCATCATACTCTCGCGAGCGGGATATCGCCATCTGAATCAGCATAGCGGCGATGGGCGCCAGAATCATCATCGCAATGGCCGCCACCGGGCTCCCGCGATCTTCGTCATCCCGGCTGCCGCCGAACCAGAACGCCATCCGCGCCAGGAAAGTGATGCTCCCCGCGATCATTGCGGCCACCGAACTGATCAGGATATCGCGGTGCAGTACGTGGCCCAGTTCGTGCGCAATCACGCCTTCCAGTTCGTTGTCGGCCATCAGGCGCAGGATGCCGGCGGTGAAGGCCAGCGAAGCGTGCGACGGATTCCGGCCCGTGGCGAACGCGTTGGGCGAATCGTCGGGGATGATCCACAGCTTCGGCATGGGCAGCCCCATGTGCTCGCAAAGATTGCGCACCATCGGCGCCACCCGGCGATAAGCGTCGGCGTTCTCGGTCTCCGTCACCGCCTGCGCCGAGTAACTCATCAGCGCGATCTTGTCGGAGAAAAAGTAACTGACGAAGTTCATCACCGCCGTGATCCCGAGCGCCATGTAGAGACCCTGGCGCCCGGCGATGGCCTCTCCGCCAATCAGCAGCAGCGCGGTCAGGAAGCCCAGCAGCGCGGCAGTTTTCAATGTGTTAATGCTCATATAAGTAGATCGGCCGAACGCTCACTAACGGCCACGGCTCCAATCGGAGCACACGGCTCCCAACGGAGCCGCGACCGTGAGGGAGCGGTCTTCGTCACTTCCGTGCCTCTGCGTTCTCCGCCATAACCGGGGCGGGAACCAACTTACTGAACGTCAGTTCGCGGTCCCCCGCGGCGACGGCATCCACCAGAATCGTGTCGCCTTCCGCAAAGCCGCCCGTGATCAACTTCAGTGCCAGCGGATCCTGGATCAACCGCTGGATGGCGCGCTTCATCGGACGGGCGCCATACTGCGGGTCGTAGCCCTCCGTGATGATCCGGTCCTTGGCGGCAGCCGTGGTTTCAAGTTTCAGCTTGCGATCCTTCAGTAGTTTGCTCACGTTGTTGAGCTGGATATCCACTATCCGCGCCAGGTGCTCGCGCGTCAGCGAGTTAAATACAATGATATCGTCAACCCGGTTCAGGAACTCGGGCCGGAACTGCTGCCTGAGCGATTCAAGCAGGCGTTTGCGCGTTTCCTCGGTGCGTGTATCCTTGCCGTGGACCGAGAATCCGATGGTATTGCGCTCCACCATCGCTGTGCCCACGTTGGACGTCATCACGATCACCGTGTTCTTGAAACTCACCGTACGGCCCTGCCCGTCGGTCAGGCGCCCATCGTCGAGAATTTGCAGCAGCATGTTGAATACGTCGGGATGCGCCTTCTCGATTTCGTCGAAAAGCAGCACCGAATAGGGCCGCCGGCGCACCTGCTCGGTAAGCTGCCCGCCCTCTTCGTGACCGATGTATCCGGGAGGCGAGCCTACCATGCGGGCCACCGCGTGCTTCTCCATGTACTCGCTCATGTCCACCCGGATCATGGCCTTGTCGTCGTCGAAAAGGTACTCGGCCAGCGCGCGCACCAGTTCGGTCTTGCCCACGCCGGTCGGCCCCAGGAAGATAAAGCTGCCTATGGGCCGGCTGGGGTCGCTCAATCCGGCGCGGTTGCGCAAAATTGCGTTGGCCACCAGTTGCACCGTCGTGTCCTGCCCCACTACCCGGTCCTTCAGGCGCTCCGGCATCTGCACCAGCTTCTGGATTTCGCCCTCCATCATGCGGGTCACCGGGATGCCGGTCCACTTGGCGACAATGCGGGCGATATCCTCCTCGTCGATCTCTTCTTTCAGGAGCGCGTGTTCCTTGACGGCTTCCATCTCCTGCTCGGCCGCCAGAATGTCCTTTTCGATTTGCGAGAGCCGCCCGTAGCGTAACTCCGCGGCCCTTTGCCAATCGCCGGCGCGGCTGGCCTTCTCCTCTTCCTGGCGCAGTGTGTCCTGCTCCTCTTTCAGCGTACGCACCCGCGAGATGGCATTCCTTTCGTGGTTCCAGCGTTCCTTCAACGAAGCGGATTGCCCGCGCACCGTCTCCAGTTCGTTCTCCAGGTGGCGCAGGCGTTCGTGCGAAGCCTGATCTTTTTCTTTGCTGAGCGCCTGGCGCTCAATCTCCAGGTGCGACGTGCGGCGATCCAGATCGTCGATTTCGATCGGCATCGAGCCAATCTGCAGGCGCAGCGCCGAGCCGGCTTCGTCAATCAGATCCAACGCCTTGTCCGGTAGGAAACGGTCGGCAATATACCGATGCGAAAGCACCGCGGCTGAGAGGATGGCCGCGTCCTTGATGCGCACTCCGTGGTGGATCTCGAACTTCTCCTTGAGGCCGCGCAGAATCGCGATGGTGTCGTCCACCGAGGGCTCGCCCACGAACACCGAGCGGAAGCGGCGCGCCAGGGCGGCGTCCTTTTCGATGTGCTTCTTGTACTCGTTCAGCGTCGTGGCCCCGATGCAGCGCAGCTCTCCGCGCGCCAGCGCCGGCTTCAGCAGGTTGGCCGCGTCAATCGCGCCTTCCGCCGAACCCGCCCCCACCAGCGTGTGCAACTCATCGATAAAGCAGATGATC
>JAPKZC010001038.1:5564-11479 GCA_026394025.1 Candidatus Solibacter sp. | reverse complement strand
ATGAATCTCGTTGATCCACTGCTTCTCGCGCGTGAAGAACTGCAAGCACTCACGGACCCCCGGGTGGTCCGCAAGTTCGCCAACGTTCATCCCCGTTAAGGCCGTTTTCGCAGCCATGCTCCCTGCCAGTGTACCAGCCGGTGAGCTACGCCTTCCGGGCCACCGCCACCAGGCGCGAAGCGTCTGAACCATAGGGCGAGCCTTGAAGATCGCCAAACAGCTGAACCTCGGCGAAGCCGCAACTCAGTAAGCGATCCTGCAAGCCCTGCCCCGAGTAAAGGTGGTGCTCGAACCGGTAGGTGCGCGATTGGCTGCCTTTGACCACTGTCCACTCGAGGTGCATCCGGCTCCAGTCCTGGTTCACGTTGGGCTGCTGAATCAGGACTGAGCCATCGGCAAATTCGGTGCGCTGCGCGCCCAGTCCCTGGCGAACTACCCGCTCTTTACCCACCAAGTCCATCACGAAGGTTCCACCATCGCGGAGGCTCTCCAGGACGTTGCACAGCACGCGCCTATTGTCCTCTTCCCGCTCGAAATATCCGAAGGAGGTGAACAGATTGCATGCCAGGTCGAACCCTGCCGGGCGCCGAAACTCGCGCATATCGTCCTGCACCCATTCCACCGTGGCCGCGCCCGCGCTCTCCCGCGCGCGGTCCAGCAGGAAGGGCGAGCGGTCCACGCCCGTCACCGCAAAGCCGCGTCGCGCGAACTCCACCGCATGGCGTCCCGGACCGCAGCACAGATCCAGCACCGCGCCGCCGATTACGCCGGACAACGCCAGGATCTGGGTCACCTGGCGCGCGGCCGCCGCCACCCGCTCCACGGGAAATACGTAGGGGTACAGCTCACGCCAGAAGGCCTCGTTCGCAAACCACTCCATACTTTCAGGTTAAGGCCAAAGCCCTGCACCTTCAGGCAAGATGCTGGGCGCGCCATGCCTGAAGCCGAAATCCGTTGGCTCGTCGCAGGACTGATCCGGATAAGCCTTAGTCTCCGAAGCGCTAGCCGCCGCCTTCGGAAATCTTAGCGGGACCGGCGCCCAGATGGGCGGAGATTTTGGTGGCCTCTTCCACCGCCCGCGCCAACACTGAGCGAATGCGCCCGTCTTCCAGCATCAGCAGGCCGCCGATGGTGCAGCCGGCCGGCGTGGTGACGTCGTCCCGCAGGGCGGCCGGATGGCGGCCGGTGGAGAGCACCATGCGCGCGGCGCCGAGCGCGGTCTGCGCCACCAACGTGAGGGCAAGCTGCCGCGGCAGCCCCACCCGCACGCCGGCATCGGCCAGCGCTTCCGGGATGAGGAAGTAGTAGCCCGGCCCGCTGCCGCTGAGCGCCGTGACAGCATTGAAGTGAACCTCGTCGGCCGGCAGGCACCGGCCCACCGCTTCGAAGATCGCCCGCGTGCGCTGCAGGTGGGTCTGGGTGGCGTAGCGCCCGCCGCAGATCACGGTCATGCCCTCGCCGACCACCGCTGGCGTGTTCGGCATGGCACGGACCACCGGATTCTCGGCGCCGAGCAGCGTTTCCAGCCGCTCGGTGCCAACGCCGGCCAGGATCGAGATCAGCAGCGCCTCGCGCCGCAGTCCGGCCTTGCGCAGCGTGGCCAGCACTGCCGGCGCGTCTTTCGGTTTGACGCACAGCAGAATCAGGTCGCCGTCGGGCACGCGCGCGCCGAAGTCGGTTTCGACGGCGATGCCGAGCGCCGCCGAGGCGCTCTCGCAGGTGGCCAGATTCTTATCGCCGGCCCACACCCGGTCGTGCGCGATCAGCTTACCCGAGAGCAGTCCGCGCAGCAGCGTCTGCCCCATCACGCCGGCGCCGATGACGCCGAGTGTGGCACCCTCGCCGATTACGGGTACAGGCTGGGTACGGTCTGGCTTCTTCGACATGGAGATCCTCGATTCAGGCGAGATAGCAGGCTGGCGAGCCCCGCGGCTGTCCTACCAACCCAATTCTTGAACGTATCACATGGACGGGTCGCCCGCCGGTTGGTGATTCGAATTGTTCTTCGGTGGCTGGCCTAGCGCTTGAAGCTCATCTCTTCCTTGAAGGCTTCGAGGGAGTTGTAGACGATGGGGCAGTAGCAGGCGCGGTCGATCAGCTCCCACATGCGGCTGGCGATACTGCCGTTGCCGCGGACCACGTGCGGGAATTTCTGGCAGCCTTCGGGGCGCGCGTCGTACACCGTACACTCGTTGCCGCTCAGAAAGACGCACCCGGTCTTCTTGTCGCGCTGCAGAACCAGCCCCTCTTCTTCGCTCTTCACCACGTATTCCGCCATCACGCGCGCCGGCTTGACGCGGAGATACCTGGCGAGACGCTCCAAGTCGCGCTCCGTGACCTTTGCCGTCGCCACGCGGCAGCAGTTGGCGCACTCGAGACAATCGATCTGATCCTCGATGCCCTCGGCGATGCGGCGCAGGATGCGGTCCGAGTGATCGAAGCTCTTCATGTGCTTGCGGAAGCGCTCGTTCTCGGGCCGCTTCTTTTCGCCCAGCAGCTTGATTTGAACCACGTCGGTAAGCACTTATAGTCGCTTCGCCACCAGCAGGGTGATGTCGTCCGCCTGCGGCGCACCGGCGGCGAAATCGGTCACGGCTTGGATCACGGCCTGGACAATCCGTGTGGCCGGCAGCGTGCGGTGGGCCTTGAGCACTTCGATGAAGCGCTCCTCGTCAAACTCGTCATAGGTGGGATTGTTGGCCTCGGTCACGCCGTCGCTGTATAGCACCAGCATGTCGCCGTGGTCCAAGTGAGCGTGCATCTCGCTGTAGGGGGCGATGGGGAGAATGCCGAGGACGGGCCCCCCCCCCTGCAGCATTTCGGCATTGCCGTTGGCGCGCACCAGAATCGGCGGATTGTGTCCCGCGTTGGCGTAGGCCAGTTCGCCGGTGGCGGCATTGAAGACGGAAAAGAAGAAGGTGATGAACCGATTGCTCGGGCACTTGGCGCAGGTGGCCTTATTGATGCGCGTCATGAAGTGCGCCAGATCGCCGGGATCCTCGGCCAGCACATGGACGCGCGCCTGCAAGGCCATCATCATCAGCGAAGCAGGCATGCCCTTGCCGGAAACGTCGCCCAGGGCGAGCGCCACGCGACCGTCGGGGTAAGTGAAGAAATCGTAGTAGTCGCCGCCCACGGTGCGGCATGCCATGTTAAAACCCGCCAGATCGGCGCCCGCAACCTCGGGGGCCTTTTCGGGCAGCATGCCCCCTTGAATCACCGCCGCCTGGGAGAGGTCGCGCGCCATGATGCGCTCCGCCTGCTCCACCTCGGCGAGGCGTGCGTTCTCAATGCGGATGGCGGCGATGTTTGCCATCACGGTGAGCAGGCTCAGATCGTCCTTGGTGAATTCGCGCAGAATGAAGGGCGAGTCCAGGTAGATCAGGCCGATGATGCGGTCCTTGGTCTGCAAGGGAGCCGCCATCATGGTGTGCACCTTCTGCTCCACGATGCTCATGCGGCCTTTGAAGGCGTCGTCGAGTTGGGCGTCACGCACCAGTATCGATGTCCGTTCATTCATGACGCGGTCGCGGACGGCGGTGCTGATGCGGAAGGCGTCTCCCTTGTGGGCGCGGGCGACCAGTTCGTTGCCCTCCAGGATCAGAAGCACGCCGCGCTGCGCGTTGACCGCCTGGATGGCCAGGTCCAGGATCACGGGGAAGAGTTCGTGGAGCGGCCGGTTGTCGCTGAGTTCCTGACCGGCGCGGATCAACGCCTGCATGGGGGCCGAAGCTTTGGGGCCGCCGCGTTCGATGGCTAGTGTCTGGTTGGAGAGCGCGCCCTCCAGGCTGGTCACCACGGTGGAGGTGGTGGATGAACTGGTCTCGCCCTCGAAGACGACTACTCCGGCATTCGGATCCGCCGCATCGGGGGCGTAGACGATGACCAGGTGGCCGGCGGTGACGCGGTCGCCGGGTTTGAGAATCAGGCGCGCCTTCAGGGGAATGTTGTTGACGAAGGTGCCGTTCTTGCTACCCAGGTCCTGCACGGTCCAATCTTCGCCTTCCGGTTCGAACGCGAAGTGCTGGCGGGAGAGGCCGGCATCTTCGGCAAAGCAAAGCTCGGCCACGCTGGAGCGGCCAATCGACAGGCGCGCGCCGGTAAGCGGAACAGTCTTCATCTGCCCATCCGGACACTGGATGAGAAGTTCACGGGCCATGGTTCGTTCCTCGGGATTGGCGGTAAGCTCCCATTATAGACGCTCGTCCATCCGGGCGACGCTCGGACGCAGTTTACGCCATCAGTTCGCGCCACAGGGCGCGATAGTATCTCAGGAAGCGCTCCGGTTCTTTGCTTTCGGCGGCTTCGCACAGTGTCCAGCGGTCGTAGCCGCTCTTCTTCATCAAGCCGAACAGTTCCTTGTACGGATAGTTGCTGGCCAGTTCCGTGATGTGGCAGCTTTTCAGCCAAGGGCGCAGCAGGTCGAAGCTGGGTTTCACGCTGCCGTTGACCACGTCCGTGGGATTGGAATTCCAGCACAAGCCTACGTTTTTGTGATTCGTGGCGCGCATAATTTCGGCGGCCACGGTGGGCACCTGAGTTTCGGCGCCGTGGACTTCCAGCCAGATCTCCACGCCGTGTACATAGCCGTGTTCGCCCACCTCGCGCAGGCCGGCGGCGATGTTCTGGATGGTGGTCCCCTTGTCCACACCCTTGGCCAGCCCGTTGGGCCGCACCTTGACGCCGAGCGCGCCGGTATCGTGGGCCAGCTTGATGAACTCCTTGGCCAGGTCGATCTGCTTTCTGCGCTCGGCGGCGTCTGCGGACTGGAACTCGCAGGTAGTGCCATAGCTGAGCAGCCGCACTTTGCTGTGCTCGAAGCGTTCCTTCACCTTGGTGCGTTCGGCTTCGGAGAGCGCGGGCTCGACTCCTTGTTTGTGGCCGGTCCGAAGTTCCACGGCCTCGTATCCGGCGGCCTCCAGGGTCCGGATGACGGTCTCCAGATCCATATTGTTGAGCACGTTATAGGTGACGGCGCCAAGCAGCATGCGCCTATTCTAACGCCGGAACTCCAGCAATTCGTGAAAATATCGCGGGGCATCGCGGGTACCCCCGGCGGTGCTCATGAGGAAGTGCTCCAGCGGCGTGTAGGGCTCGTAGGGGTGTACTGCTTCCGTCATGCGAGCGCGGAGCTGGGTCTGGAACCGGGTGTTGAGTCCGGTGGGCGAGAAGATCGGTCTGTAAAACGGGGCGTTGCCCGTGGAGCGCGTAGAGCAGGGCGACGGGGTCGGAATTGGTGGAGTCCACCAGGATTGCGGAATCCCCGGCACGGGAATCGCGTAGAATCCGGCGGGCGATTTCCTGGGTGGGCATGGGGTATTGTTTGTTGCGAAAGCCGGTCTTATGGAAGTAGCACCAGACGCCGGACAGCGAAAGCAGGAGCATGGTGGCCACCGCGGGGTTGCCCCAGCGCGGCACACCCTCCGCTCCGCGCGCCAACAGCAGCAGGAAAAACGGCAGCACGAAGAGCATCCGTGCCGGCACGAACGGGTAGGAAACCCATCGCGCCACACCGATGAAACCGATGGCACCCAGCGCCGCCGCCACCCACGCCAGTTCGGGATTTCGCCGCCCACCCTGCCAGGCGACCGCCGCCAGCAACGGCAATAGCAACGCGCCCAGGACGAGTACGGCATCCGGAATGGCCTCGCCCATCACGAAGGACATGGACCAATAGGCGAACTTCACCGGCACTTCCAGCAGTTGGGATCCGGTCAGAATGTAGTTGTGGCGGTTGGTGCCCCAGCTTGCCAGGGAAGCAGCCAGCCGCCAGATCCAGGGCAGGTAGCCGATGGCAAGGGCGCAGTCGATGGCCAGCGCCGGGCGCCAACGGCGGCGATAAAACAGCGGCAAATTGGCGGTAGCGATTAGGGCGATGCCGACGGCGTAGTGCGTGTAGAGGGCGGCGAGCAGCG
>JAPKZC010001038.1:0-5532 GCA_026394025.1 Candidatus Solibacter sp. | reverse complement strand
GCCGAGCCGCGACAGCATGGCGGCGGCCAGGATGGCGCACAGCGCCTGCAGACTGTACGAGCGGCACATCCGCGCATAGAGCAGGAGGCAAGGCGAAAGCGTCCACAGTGCCAGCAGGGTGAGCCTCACGCGCTCACCGTGATGCGCCCCCCAGAGGTGATCGAGCGCCACCGTTCCGAGGAGTGCAAAAAGTACCGAGAGGAGGCGTGCTTGAACCACTACATCTAGTCCTAAGTATATTTTTGTCCAATAGTATAGAAATAAATAATAAAGTGGTGGATGAACATCACGGGCGGCAATCTGAATGACGGTCTGAAGCGGTTCGCGCATCAGCAGCAGCGTGCCCGCCTCGTCGCCCCAGGGCGAAAGCAACGCCAGATTCCAACAGTAGAGAAGGGCTTGCAGCGGCAGAAATGCCGCTAGAGGGTGCCTGCACAGCCAAGCCGTCACGGCAGGGTCTCAACCAGCCGGTCGATCTCGCCCGGACTGATATAAAAGTGGGGGGAGGCACGCACCCACCCGGCGCGCGCCGCGGTGATGATGTTCTGCCGGCGCAGGCGGCGCACTGTCTCGGCGGCGTCCACGCCGGGCTTACGGAAGGTTACGATGCCGGCGGCGTTGCGGGGGGTGCGTTGCAGGAAGAGATCATAACCCTTGGCTTGGACGCCGGCTGCGATGCGGTCGCCCAGATTTCGGACAACGGGGGCGATTTCTCCTGGCCCTGCTTCGAGTAAAAACTCGATAGATGCTCTTAATCCAAAGCATCCAATGGTATTTAGCGTTCCGCATTCATAGCGGCCCGCATCCGGCCGCAGGGTCATATCGCGGGAGCCGTAGTCATTGTAGCCGGCGACGTTGGTCCAACCGAATTCGACGGGCTCCACGCGCTCCTGAAGCGCCTGACTTATGTAGAGGATGGCGCAGCCCTCAGGGCCGAGCAGCCACTTGTGTCCGTCGGCGGCCAAAGCGTCGATGTGGCAGGCCCGGACATCGAGCGGAAATGCGCCAAGGCCCTGAATCGCAAACTCCTCCTTGAAACCCACCATGCGGTCGCCGGGCCGCCAGTCCAGGCCGAGGGCCAGGGTGGCGATGCCTTCGGACGTGTTTTTGACGAGTGCGATCTCGCGGGGGGTGGCATTGACCAGGCGTGCGGCTGCTACGCGGAGACCTTCGTAGGCGGCCAGCCACTCGTCATAGTGGAGGCTGCCGTAGCGGAGGCAATCGTCGGCCAGATGCTTCAGGGCGTCGGCGCAGCGCCGCGGCAGCGGCGCGACGGCCGCGTGATTCAGATAGAGCAGGTTCTCACGAACCGGGAACTGGTCGGCGTAGCGCTGCCAGAGAGGCAGTTCCGCGACCGAACTTTTTACAATTTCACTACCCATTCTCTCTACAATACGTTAATAATGGCCTTGAGGAGCGGTCGATGAGATTCCGCTGCGCGCTGCCCTGCCTGCTGGTGTTGGTCGCCAGCCCTACGTTCGGCCAGGATTCCAGCCGGAACAAGAGAGACGATCCGGCACAGATCGGCAACCGCGATGTCGGTAAGGGCGTCAACTTGTACTCGCTGGAAAAAGAGATGGCGCTGGGCAAGCAACTGGCGCAGGAAGTCCAGCGGCAGGCCAAAGTGGTGGAAGACCCACTGATCTCCGAGTACATCAACCGGATTGGCCAGAATCTGGTTCGAAGCTCTGATGCCAAAGTGCCGTTCACGTTTCAGGTGGTCGAAGGCGATTCGCCGAACGCCTTCGCGCTGCCGGGCGGGTACGTTTTCGTTTACACGGCCCTGATCAAGATCGCCGACGAAGAGGACGAACTGGCGGCGGCCATGGCCCATGAGATCGCCCATGTGGCGGCGCGGCACATGACGCGACTGGCGACGAAATCCCAGATCGCCAAGATCGCCGGCATTCCCGTGGGAGTGATTCTGGGCGGCGGCATCGGCGGCGCGGTGATCCGGCAGGGCATCGACGTCGGCCTCCCCGCGGCATTCCTGCACTTCACCCGCAAGGACGAGTCGGAGGCGGACTACCTGGGCGTGCAGTATCTGTACGCGGCGGGCTACGACCCCAACGGCGCGATCAGCATCTTCGAGAAACTGGAGTCGCTGGAGAGGAAGCGGCCCGGAACGGTGGCCCGCATCTTCTCGACGCACCCGATGGATGCTACGCGCATCCATAAGACGGAAGAGGAGATCGGCCGCATTTTGCCGGCGAAGGCGGAATACGTCGTCAACACGTCAGACTACACGGCGATCCGCCAGCGCATGATCTCACTGGGGGCGGGGAAGAGGGCGACCCAGGATGAGCGTCAACAACCGATTGTCCGCCGCGACCTGATCGAGTAGTATTTGTCGCGCGGACCCCCTGGACCCGCCCTTCGTCGCCCAGATCGGTTTCATCCACACCGCGCATGCCCGGGCGATGCAGTCATGTCCGTTCCCTCAACTTGTCCAGCAAGTGAAACAGAGCCACGCCGACTACGGCATTGAGTGCGGCCAGTACGGCGGTGCGCTGCCAGTCGAATGTCATCTGCTGGGCCAGCAGCGCGCGCGACATCACCCAGTAGAGGAATTGGTGAAAGAGATAGAAGAAGAACCCCAGCAGCAGGCGGATCAAACCGTGCTCCACGTCCAGGCGCACGCCGACGGACGCGGCGAAGTACCCCACCAGGGTTTTCACGATGCCGAACATACCCAGCGGATTCTTGGAAAGCGAATCCTGCGCCAGGCCGACCAGCGCACCCACCGTGAGCCCGCTGATCTGGTTGCGCCGCATGATGGCGAAATAGACCACCACCAGCAGCGGCATCTCCAGAAAACTCAGGAACGGGAAAAACATGGGGACGTAAACCTGGAACAGGATGGCCACCAGCGGCACTACCAGGAATACCCACTTACGAAACCGGGAAACCTGGCCTTCGCGCTGGCTACTAAGGAGGATCCGCTCGCCGGAGTAGGTCATCAGCGGACCTGCCCACCCGGTGGTGCGCCGGCGGACTGATTCACCCGCCGCGCGGCATCGGGAGGGTTCTTGACCGGAGCGCCGCCGGGCGCAGGCGCGCTCTTGGGAGGCGCGGGCACCGCGTCCCCGGTCCCGGTTTTCGCGGGTACGGCGGGAGACGCCACGGGCGGCGCGCCCGGCGGAGCCGGGTTTTTTCCGGCTCCATTACCCGGGACGGCGCCCACTGGTGGAACGGTACTCTTGACGGCCGCCGCCCCCGGGTCTCCGGCTCCGGTCTTCGCAGGTGCGGCGGGAACCGCAACGGGCGGCGCGCCCGGCGTTGCAGGCGGATTCTTGCCGGCCGCCGGCCCCTGTCCGGCGGCTCCCGGGTTCGCCATTCTGGTGAAATCGACGGGCTTGGTGCCTGGTGGGTTCTCACCGTACGTGTGCTTCTGTTCCTCGCCGAGCGCCTGATATTGCGAGCGCAGTCGATCGGCCTCGGTTCCCAAGCCTGTCGCCGCCGGTGGGGCGGCGGGCTTTGACTCGTCGCCCGGCGGCGGCGACGCGATGTAGATGGGCTGCATCCCCGGTGGCGCGTCCGGAATCCGCTGATGGACGCCCTCGATCAGAATCAGCACGTCTTCCACCAGCCCGCGCTGCATGCCGCTCGGCTCCACCAGGATCTCCTTGAATGGCTGCCCGGGCCGCACTGCCTTGACCGTGCCAACCCGGAAGCCGCGCGGGAAGATCCGGTCGTCGCCGGAGGTGTAGACCCATTCGCCGGGTTCCACTTTCTCCTCGAACGCGACGTAGTCCACCTTGCACTGCGGTGTACCTTGCCCTTTCAGGGTGCCGTGTACCTGGTTCTTTTCGGTGACCACGCCGGCCGCAAAGTCCGGATCCGTAATCAGCAGAACCTGGCTGGCGGTGGGGTATGCAGCGATCACCTTGCCCACGATGCCGTCGGGCGTGACCACCGCCATGCCGCGCTGGACGCCCGCTACCGTTCCGCGGTCTACGAACACTACTTTTGAGTTCGACCCGGCGCCGGTGGCGATGATGGTGGCCGCTACCGTCTTGGACGGCGTGTGCTCCTGAAATACCTGCAACGCCTTGGCGCGGTCCGACGTGTTCAACTCGTTCTTGAGGAACACGTTCTCCATCTTCATGCGGTCCAGTTCGGCGCGCAGCCGCTTGTTTTCCTGGTTGGTATCGTGCAGCAGGATGTAGTTGTGCAGGAAGCCGGTGCTGCCGCCGCGCAGCCCTTCGATGATGCGGGCCACCGGGGTTACCGCGGTTACCGTCCAGATGCGGATGAAGCGCACGTCCTGATCGTTTTTCGCCGAAACCGCAAGCAGCACCAACTGCGCCATGATGACCAGCAGCAGCACCGTGATATTGCGGTACCGGTTGAGCAGCGACTCCACAGGCGCCTTCTTTGCCTTTAGTCTATCGAAATCTTGCGCAGCAGACGGAAATCGCTGAGCATGCGGCCGGTGCCGAGAACCACCGATGCCAGCGGATCGTCCGCAATGGACACCGGCAATCCGGTCTCCTCCCGAATGCGCTTATCCAGATTCTTGAGCAGGGCGCCTCCGCCGGTGAGCACGATCCCGCGGTCGCTGATATCGGCGCTCAACTCTGGCGGGGTGCGCTCCAGGGCGACGCGGATGGCGTTGATGATGGTGGCCACGCACTCGCCCAGGGCTTCGCGGATTTCGGTGTCGTTGACGGAAATGGTGCGCGGCACCCCTTCAATCAGATTGCGCCCCTTGATCTCCATGGTGAGCGGCTTATCCAGGGGATACGCCGAGCCGACTTCCATTTTGATGGCTTCGGCGGTGCGCTCGCCGATCAGCAGGTTGTACTTACGCTTCATGAACTGCATGACGGCGTCGTCCATCTCGTTGCCCGCCACGCGCACACTGCGCGAGTAGACGATGCCGGAAAGCGAGATCACGGCCACGTCGGTAGTGCCGCCCCCGATATCCACCACCATGTTGCCCGAGGGTTCGGTGATGGGCAGGCCAGCGCCGATGGCCGCCACCATCGCCTGTTCCACGAGGTGCACCTCGCGTGCGCCTTCTGAATGAAGTAGTTCAGCATGCGCTCGGTGACTTTGAAGTCGGCGATGACACCGTCCTTCATGGGCTTGATGGCGACGATGTTGCCGGGGGTGCGCCCCAGCATCTCTTTCGCCTCCTTGCCAACCGCTTCCACCTCGCCAGTGTTCTTATTGATGGCGACGATGGAGGGTTCGTTGACAACGATTCCCTTGCCTTTGGCAAAGACCAGCGTATTGGCCGTTCCCAGGTCAATCGCGAGGTCCGAAGAAAACAGACTGAATAAAGAGCGTAAATTCATCGAAATAAAGGTGATTCGCTTCGGAGAGACCTGCCTCAAAGCCCGGAGCCAAGTCCACCTGAATGGTAACACAGGCAACCGCCGCCGCGGTCCGGCATACTGGCATCCGCCACCGAATTTGTTTTATACTTCCGATTCGGACGCACGGAGCTAAATCATGACCCAAGGGACAGTGCAGCTAATCGCGGGTATTCTGGCGTTGGTGCTGGTCGCCATTATTATCCTCAGA
>JAPKZC010000855.1:7360-14370 GCA_026394025.1 Candidatus Solibacter sp. | reverse complement strand
GTCCCGCGTTGGGCGATTCGAAAATCAATCCAAATCGCGCATAGCCAACGCCCGGACGGTTCGGCAGGTACTCTGGAAACATGCGCGGCAATACCACCCAGATCCAATAGGGGAATCCCGCGCGGCTCTCGGCGCCAATCGACCCGTACTTGAAATGTTCCCGTACGTCGGCGAAGGTCTCCGGCTGGTTCCGCCCCAGCGAGAAGACGGAGGCCGGAAGTACGATGCAGAGGAACCAGGCGGCCAGTCGCATGCTTCTTACCCCTGCGCCGAAACAACCTCGGCAAACGGCGCCGGCGTGAACACCGAGAAGATCTCCTTGAGCATCTCCTGACGCGAGGCGAAGCGGCCTTCTTCGGGCGCCGGCGGCGAACATCTTTACCAGGTCGTTATTGGCAATCAGCGGCCGTGCCATGGAAACCGCGTCGCAACCGCCGCTCTCGATGGCCTGCCGGATCACCGATGCGGTCTGAAATCCGCCGGTGCAGATGACGGGAATCCGCACCGCAGCCTTGATCTTCCGGCTGTCTTCCAGGCTGATGCCCTCGATGGTCTCTCCGCGAGCACGGTTCCAAAGCGCCTGATAGAGCTTCGCCGTTGCATCGTTGCGCAGCGCGAGATAATTCAGGAACTCGTTCGTGCCGCTCGCCAGCATGCTGGGGAACGTCTTCAGGGCGTCGCCTACGGGGAATTCACCGGCAGGGTTCTTGGGATGCGGGAATGAACTGCCAGTGGAAACGTGGAGTGCATCCACGCCCGCCTCCTCCAGCCATTTGGCCACTTGAAGGGAGTCCTTCAACGTATTTCCGGGAGCTTCGAACGGCAGCAACGCGTTGTTGAACTCCGTCGCGGAGATCTTTACCTGAAGGTGGAAATCGGCGCCGGCCTCTTTGCGGATCGCCGCCACGATCTCCAGCAGGAAACGCGCGCGCTTGCGCAGCGAGCCGCCGTAATCGTCACGGCGGTCGTTGATCGCGGAACTCAGGAACTGGGTGATCAGGTACCCGTTTGCCCCATGCAACTCCACGCCGTCCAGGCCGGCCGCCCGCGCGCGCCTCGCACCCGCCGCAAACGCCTGCACAGTGGCCTGGATATCCTCCACCGTCATGCGCTCGCATTCGAATCCATGCAGCGGCTCGGACTTCGCCGTGGAACTGAGGCCCTTGGCGAACTCGATTCCCGGCATGTCACGCTGGCGCCCGGCGTGGCTGAGTTGCAGGATAAACCGGCAATCGTGTTCATGCACCCGCTTGCCGAGTTCCCGCCAGAATGGGATCCGTTCGTCGGTCTCGATGGTCGCGTAGTTCGGCATGATGCGGCCGCGTGCCGTCACCGGAACGAAGGACGACATGATACCGCCCACGCCTCCGCGCGCGAACTTCAACTCCCAATTGATCCGCGCCTCGTTGCCGGAACCGTCGTAGTTATCGAAGCGGCCCGATACGTTGGAGCGGAAGATCCGGTTCTTTACTTTGAGGTTTCTGAATTCCAGCGGTTGAAATAGTGTGTCTGCCATGCGCCCTCCGTTTCCGCGATTCACCGATCGTACATCAATCGCGCGAACTCCACAATGGGCTTTTCCTTCGCTCGCTACCCCTTTCCGGCGGGTTGCACTGGTATGCCATTCCGATACAGCCAACACTTGCCGAATCCGTCCAGTCGTCTCCTGTCACTCCGGCGATCGGTGCCGACGCCGCTGTTGGCGGGCGAGCACGAGCAGTTGAGCGTGGATGGCAAACAACTCGGAGACGGCCTCCTTGAAGCCGCGGGCGGCATCGACAGCCGGGCGGACCGAGTCGATCCACTCGGCGGGAATGGCTCGACCTCGAGGGAGGTTCGGGAGCTGCTCAATTTGACTCCGAATCAGATCGGGATCTTCAGCATCTCGCGCGACAATCGGAGGATCTATCTGGGGCTTTCGGTTACCGAGGCGGATATCTGGCTGATGAACTTGCGTTAATCCGGCCTGACTTCCAGGTTGCCCCCCGCTACTTCGTCCCCGCGTCCCACGGCACACTGTGATCGCCGGTGACCGCGCGCGTCTCCGCCGGCGAATCCGTGCGGAACAGAGACCACGGCCCGGGGATCCACGGGTAGCGCTCGATCACCCGCTCGTCCACCGTCACCCCGAGCCCCGGCGTACGCGGCACAATCAGGTCGCCGCGCTCCAGTTCCAGCGGCTCGGTCAAAATCTCGGCCGCCAGCGGGAACGGGTACATGCCGGCCCGGCCCGGCGCCGAGTAGCAGGGGTACTCCAGCCACTCCACCACCATCGGCGGCCAGCAAATGCCCAATTGCGCGGCCGCCGCCACTTCGAGCGCGGTGCCCCAACTGTGGAAGGCGAAGCGCAATCCCTGCCGCGCGATCTCCGCGAACAGCCGCCGCCCCAGCGAGTGGCAGCAGACGTCCATCTGCACGTAATCCACCGCCCGGGAAAGAACCAGGTCGAGATAGCGTTCTTCGTTCGGCTCGTGCTCGCCCGCGGCCAGCGGCACCAGGTCCTTCTCCTTAAGCGCCAGGTAGCCCGCGTGGTCGTCGGGCGGCAGCGGCTCTTCGAGCCACGCGATATGGTACGCCGCCATGTCCTCCGCCAGTCGTTCCACCGTGGCCGCCGGGTAATTGCGGTCGCCCATGCGCCACCACGTATGCGCATCCACCATCAGGTCGAAATCGGGGCCTACCGCCTTCCGCATCAGGCGCACGGTTTCCAGGTCCTGATCCGGGCCCCCGGCGGGGCGCATCTTGTAGGCGCGGAATCCCAACTCGGCGATCGCCGATGCTTCGGCGGCATATGCCTCCCCGGACATATACATGCCCGCGCTGCCATAGAGGCGGATGCTGCCGCGCACCCGCCCGCCCAGCAGTTCCGAAACCGGCACGCCGCGCGCCTTGCCGGCCAGGTCGTAGAGTGCGATCTCCACCGCGCAATAAATTTTCGCCAGTGCGGCGTCGGCCCCTGGCCCTTGCAGGAAGAGCACGCGGAGCGCGTCGGGGTCGGCCAGGACGCGGCCCTCCAGGAACGGCGCGATGGTCCGCTCGATGGCGCGGTGCACATTCTCGCTGCCCGGCCCCGGCGCGTAGCCCACCAGGCCGTTATCCGCCTCCGCGCGGATGAACATGGCGTCGCGTTTGAGCAGTGTGCGCTCGCCGCCGTAAAAAGGCAGCCGGACCGGCTCCGGGAAAGGACAGGAAAGCAGGAAAGATCGAACGCTGGTGATCTTCATGGGACGCCGAATCAGGATAGCATGCACCCCTACAGGTAATGCAGCAGCAGCAGGCTACCCGTAGCGGCGAGGAAGGAGGAGACGATCGGGACGCGCCACAGCGGCTTGCGCGGCCGGGCTCGGGCGAACCCGGGCACGTCCTGATCAGTGGCGGATTCCACGCCGGCCTCGGGAGGACCTGCCGCTCCCCCCGCGGCGACGGAAGCCGGCGGTGGGACCGCCTGCTCCGCGGGCGAGATGCGCTCCACCGCCCGCAGGCAGCTCTGTCCCAACTCCAACACCAGGTTCAACACGTTGCGTTCCTGACTCTCCACGCGCTCGCGCAGTTTGGCGATTTGCTGGTCCTTGCCGCTCAGCCCGGCCTCCTCCCGGATGGCCTCGCGCAAGTGCTCTTCCACCTCCTGCAAACGGGCGGCAATGGTCTTGGCGATCTGTTCGTCCACCAGGCGGGCCAGCGTCGCGGCGAATTCCTTGTGGATCGTCGCCATCTGCGCGCGCAGCCCCTGCATGTCGGCGTCGATGCTCTGGCGCTGCGTAGCCACCGCCTCGGCGATTTCACCGCGCAGTCTGTCCATCCGGGTTTCGACGCCCTCGGCCAAGGCATGGTCCTGCACGTCCAGGGTGTCGAGATCTGCCTTGATCCTGACTTCGAGTTCGGCCAGCCGCCGGTCAATCTGGCGGCCGCTTTCCGTGAAACGCCCGTCGATAATCGTCAGCACGGCGTCGGCGGCTCTGTGGTTGAGCGGTGCGCCTGCCACTGGCAGCGTGCCTGCCGCGCGCGCGCGCGCATTGCGTTGCTCAATTTCGGCGATCCGGCCGTTGACCGGAGGGAGTTCCGGAATCGCGGATCTTGTGGCGGCCAGGCGCGCCGCGCCGCGCGTGAGGGTGACGCCCACGCCGAACGCCAGTCCGTCCCCAAAGGCGACGGCTAGGGTTCGCCAGACGGACGAATCGCGGCTACTCTGCATATAACATAATGTACAGGAAATGTTTTAGAGTGGAAAGAATATTCGGCGGATGGTATAACCCAAATATGCAGTTCGCATTCGATTGGCCGCAGGGTTTGGAGGACGTCGTCAAGCTGTTCATCGCCTACGTTCTGGCGCTGCCCGTGGGATGGTATCGCGAACGCGAGGCGCACAGCGTGGGGGTCCGCACGTTTCCCGTGGTGGCCATGGCCAGTTGCGGCTATGTCCTGCTCGGCGCGCCCTCCGATCACATGAGCATCGACGCCCAATCCCGCATCATCCAGGGCCTCGTGGCCGGAATCGGCTTCATCGGCGGTGGCGCCATTCTCAAGTCGGAGAGCCGCGTCCATGGCGTCGCCACGGCCGCCAGCATCTGGAATACCGGCGTCGTCGGCGCGTCGGTGGCGCAAAACCGCTACTTGATGGCCGTCATGCTGGCCGCGCTCAATCTCTTCGCCCTCCGCGTCCTGCTCCAGGTGAAGACCAGACTGGACGAGCCACCGCCGCCCCCGCCAGAGAAGCAACCGGGAACAGCGCCAAAGTGATTGTGGCGCGGACCCCCTGGACCCGCTTCGCGCAAGCCTGCGTGTACCCGCCCTACAGGCTCGCCAGCATCGCGCGTACTGCCTGCCCCCGGTGACTCAGCGAGAACTTTTGCTCTCCCGTCGCCTCGCCGAACGTGCAGCCAAAAGCCGGGCAGTAGAACAACGGGTCGTAGCCGAACCCGCCCAAGCCGCGAGGCTCGTCGAGTATCATGCCGTCCACCGCGCCGTGAAAAACGCCCACCACCCGCTCGCACTCCACCAGCGCGATGGCGCACACGAAGCGCGCCTTCCGGTTGGCCGTGCCGTGGAGTTGTCCCAGCAGCAGGCGGTTGTTGGAATCGTCCGTGGCGCGCGGGCCGGAGAAACGCGCCGAATATACTCCAGGCGCGCCGCCCAGCGCTTCCACCTCCAGGCCGGAATCGTCCGCGAACAGCAGGCCGCCGGAATGCCGGCCGTAGTGCAGCGCCTTCTTGATCGCGTTCTCTTCAAACGTGGCGCCGTCTTCCACGGCAGGGGGCAGTTGCTTGTACCCCGGCAGCAGCTCGATCTCGATTCGCGTGCTGTCCGCCGCCATGCGGAATTCGCGCAGCTTGCCCGCATTCCCCGTGGCGCAGTAAAGCCTGGTCAATCGCCGATGATCTCCCTCTGCATGATCACCAGTTCCGTGATGCCGGCGCGCGCCAGATCCATCATTTGAGACATCTGGGCGTCGTCGAACGGCGTGTGCTCCGCCGTGGCCTGCACTTCCACGAACTGGCCGGTGCCGGTCATCACCACGTTCATATCCACGTCGGCCTGCGAGTCCTCTTCGTAGCACAGGTCCAGCATCGGCACTCCGCCCACCAATCCCACGCTGGTGGCCGCGATGTATTCACGCAAGGGGTTGTTCTTGAGCACCCCGTACTCGCGCAGTTGCCGGAAGGCCATCGCCATCGCCACGAAAGCTCCGGTGACGGACGCCGTGCGCGTGCCCCCATCCGCCTGGATCACGTCGCAATCGATGATCACCGTGCGTTCGCCCAGCGCGTTCATATCCACCGCCGCGCGCATGGAGCGCCCGATCAGGCGCTGAATCTCGTGCGTGCGCCCCGAAGGGCGGCCCTTGGTGATTTCGCGCGGCGTGCGCTTGGCGGTTGCCCGCGGCAGCATCGAATACTCCGCCGTCACCCAGCCCTTTCCGCTGTTGCGCAGGAACGGCGGCACCGTGTCTTCCACCGTGGCGGCGCACAGTACGTGCGTGTTCCCCACCTTGATTAGCGCGGAACCTTCCGCGGTCATGAGGCAACCGGTCGTGATTTGGACGGGTCGTAGTTGGCGCGCTGTTCGCTTATCCGTTCGCATTGCTTTTCATCACCAGGTAGAGGAATACCATCACGCCAACCATGATCAGCAGCATCAGGATGACGCAGCCGGCTGCGCCTTGCGGGCGCCCAGTGCGTTTGGCGCTCGCCCGTACCGGCCTGAACTTTGCCATAACCCCGATGGTAGCATCGTGGCTGGCGATGCGGCCTCGATTTCTCCTGGCCCATGGTTCACCACGCTCACTGCCGCGTTAAAGCCACACTCTCCACACCGCAATACGGAATTTGTTGCGCCAGGAACTAACCATCCGGCGGGTGGAGCGTCAGTAACTCCATTCCAGGCGGGTGAAGTAGTAGTGTCCCCGATTGGGTTTCAGGGTGATATTGCGCGGATTGCGCTGTTTCAAGGACCTTTGCCGAGCCGTCGTCGAGCGGCCTTGGGGCAGGCTTGCATCCCCACGCGCCTAACCGGACCGCCGCTTGGCCGTTTACGAAAGGAGTCCGAAATGTCGCTGAGCACCTTCCAGTTCCGGCAGTTTGTTTCTCGCTCCGTCTTCGCTCTGATCCTTGCCGCAGGTTTGGTCCCGCCGCCGGGATTTGCCCAGACTACCAGCGGAACGATTTCCGGAATGGCGCTGGATTCCACCGGCGCCGCAATCCCCAACGCCTCCATCTCTGTACGGAGTCTCGACACAAACACAACCCGAAATGCCACCACCGCAGCCGACGGCCGCTTCAGCTTCCGCGGCCTGCTCGTCGGCCGCTATGAACTTACCGTCGCCGCACCCGGTTTTGCCAAGTACGTGCGCGGCCCCATCAACCTGGAACTGAACCAGGAAGCCGTGGTTAACGCCGAATTAACCCCGGCTTCCCTGAAGGAAACCGTGGTCGTCACCGATGATGCGCCGATGCTGAACACCACCACCTCCGAGGTGGGTGTGCGGTTCGACGAGCGCCGCCTGGCGGACCTTC